>DASYMY010000542.1:0-2958 GCA_036008825.1 Glaciihabitans sp. | reverse complement strand
TTTTCGGCGGCTCGCTCGGCGAGGTCGCCGGTGAAAAGATCATCAAGATCATGGACCTGGCGCTCAAAACCGGCGTTCCCATCATCGGCATGCTCGACTCCGGTGGAGCTCGCATTCAAGAGGGCGTTGTTGCCCTCGGTAAGTACGGCGAGATCTTCCGTCGCAACACTCGAGCCTCCGGGGTTATCCCGCAGATCTCGATCATTATGGGACCGGCCGCTGGCGGTGCGGTGTACTCCCCCGCCCTGACCGACTTCGTCATCATGGTGGACAAGACCAGCCAGATGTTTGTAACCGGGCCCGATGTCATCAAAACGGTTACCGGTGAAGATGTGGGAATGGAGGAGCTCGGTGGAGCCCTCACCCACAACAAGGTCTCCGGTGTTTCGCACTACCTGGCCAGCGACGAAGACGACGCGCTGGACTACGCTCGGGCGCTGCTGAGCTTTTTGCCCGATAACAACCTGGCCGAACTGCCCGTCTACGCCAGCGACGTGGAGCTGGAGATCACCGACGAAGACCGTCGCCTGAACACCATCATTCCCGACTCCCCCAACCAGCCATACGACGTGAAGTTCATCATTGAGCACATTGTCGACCACGGTGATTTCCTCGAAACCCAGCCGCTCTTCGCACCCAACATTGTGGTCGGATTCGGACGGGTCGAAGGGCGCTCGGTGGGCATCATCGCCAACCAGCCGAACGCCATGGCCGGCACCTTGAATATTGAAGCGGGCGAAAAGGCAGCACGGTTTGTTCGCTTCTGCGACGCCTTCTCCATCCCCATCCTCACCCTCGTTGACGTGCCCGGATACCTTCCCGGCACTGACCAGGAATGGACCGGAGTGATCCGCCGCGGCGCGAAGCTGCTGTACGCCTACGCCGAAGCCACCGTCCCGCTCGTCACCGTTATCACCCGCAAGGCTTACGGCGGGGCATACATCGTGATGGGCTCCAAGCAATTGGGCGCCGACCTCAACTACGCCTGGCCCACAGCCGAGATCGCGGTAATGGGTGGACAGGGCGCCGTTGGCATCCTCTACCGCAACGAGATCAAGGCGGCTGAAGCTGCCGGCGAAGACGTTGCCGCTGTGCGCACCAAACTTGCGAACGAGTACACCTACAACGTTGCCTCCCCCTTTCTCGCGGCAGAACGCGGCGAACTCGACGGTGTCATCGAGCCAGCCGCAACCCGCGTCGCCGTAGTAAAAGCCATGCGAGCCCTCCGCACCAAGCGGGCAACCATGCCACCCAAGAAGCACGGAAACATTCCGCTGTGACCGGCGGCGCAGAGGCATCCGCTACAGCTCCGGAGAACGACTCCGCCAACAGTGATCACTCCGAGGACCTAGCCGCGAAGATGCAATTTGTCGGCGGCAACCCCAGTGCGCTCGAAATCGCCGCGACAACGGCAGTACTGGTGGGTGTACTTGAAGAACTGAGCGGTCACGAAGAGTCCACATCCGCACCGGTGCAGTCGGCGTGGGACCGAAATTCTCGTGCGATACGGATGCCTCTGCACCCGGCTGCTGGAGCATGGCGGAGCTTTTCCGGCTAAGGGCGCTGCACCCGGCTAGTTGTGGTGGGCAATCTGTTTCTCGAGAGGAACCGTTCCCTCCACAACCACGTCACCGGTGTGGGCAGTCGTGACCGTTTCGATGAGCACAATGTGCACCTCCTCGTTCGCGATCGGATTGTGCCGCACGCCCTTCGGTACGGTGAAGAATTCGCCAGCCGCCAGGTGCACGTCGGGCTGATCCTCCAGCTCGATAATGAGGTGGCCCGCGATCACGAGAAACATCTCATCTTCGTTCTCGTGTGAATGCCAGACCAGTTGCCCGAGCAGTTTGGCAACTTTGATGTACTGGTCGTTGACCTGTCCGATAACACGCGGGGTCCAGTGAGCGCTCACCTGGGCTAATTCGGCGGCGATGTTGGTTGGGATGTTATTCATGTGACCATCCTTTCGTGTCACTCCTGTCGAGGGCGCACTGCAGGCTCAGAGTCATCCGCCACAAATTGTGTTATTTCTCATATGGGGTACCAATACGGGAACAATCGTCATTTCAGAGCAGTTTTGACTCCTTTTCGGGGTACATGTACCCCGCGTGTCCCCCTAAATGACGACTTGGACTGATTGGTACAGCGGCCCATTATTGATATTGCTAGGTGTCTCTCATTGAGTTACACCACCAGATCACTGGCCGACTAGGGTAAGCGGGCCAGTGACTTGGGGGCGAGTCAGGGCGGTATTCGGGTTACCGTCCTGACTCGGGTTTTCGCGTAAGGCCGGAGAATCTCTCCGGCCTTACTGCTTTAATGCGGGTGCTTCGCTGCGTTGTTCCGCTCTCATCCTTGCCGTCCTGATCGCAGGTGCGCGTAAACGGCGTGGGGCACGACCCAGGGACTTAGGAAACGGCGGATGCCACCGTGTCGGGGCTGCGCTTAATCTCGAGCCAGAGCGCAATCTCGTCGTCCTCATCGTCGTCGAGTGAGTCCTGACCTAGCAAGCTCGCGCTGTCGTCTCCTGCTGTGCGCAAACCCACGACGGTAACAGCGGTGTCGGATCCCTCGGGGACTGTACGCACAATGACTTTGTCAGCGTTGGTGCCAGCGAGCGCCTCGGCGAGGACACCCAGCACACGCTGCAGATCACTGTCAGATAGGTCGTCGATGCCACCTTCATCCAGCAGCGTGACGGTAGCACCGCGCCGTCGTGCTGCCATCACCTCGGTGCGCACATCGTCTGTCAGCAATTTCCGGCCGCGAATCTCGTCGCGGATGGCGCCCTCGAGGTGCAAGCACTCCTGGCGCTGCTCGTCGGTCAGATGCCCGCCGCTGTGCTGAATTTGGCGCAGCATCGACAGCGCCATGGTGCTGGTTTGGTCGAGACGAAACTGGCGCTCGAACACGTGCGCCTCTTGCGCGGCCTGCCAATCGGTGGCCTCTCGTTCGGCG
>DASYMY010000541.1:0-2108 GCA_036008825.1 Glaciihabitans sp. | reverse complement strand
CCTCAGCGACGTCGGCCAACAGTCGGGCGCCGGCATGACCGACGACCCTACGCCCGTCGGCACTCACCATGATCTTTGCTTGTTCTTTAAGTGCGCCACGAGCGCAGAGAGTGAGGTTGATGTAGGTAGCCCCATTCGATGCGGTGCTGTGTAGATGATGAAGGTTTGGCCCTTCGGCGTCGCCCTGCGGGGGGAGGCGCCAAACCACCTCAAGCTGCGTTGGTTGAAGCCCGTCGTGGTGAGCGTTGAGGAAAAGGCGCGACGTGATCGCGTTAGGTGGGGACCGGGAAGGCGAGCGAGAGCAATCCGTTGATGACGTGTCGAAACAAGTAGATGACATCAAAACCGGGGCGGTTAAAGGGCGCCGGGATGAGCCTGGCGGGTGCCCGTCTATTGGCCAGGTGGTGTCCGGCATGGAGGCGGCGCGAGTCCGGTCTGCGGCGTCTGCACGGAACGTGGGAAGGCGAGTGCCGATAGTGCTGTCACGCACCGAGGTGTGGGAGGGCGAGAGGGAGCGCGTCGTGCGGCGGAACCGTGGGGCGTTGAGTACCGATGCGGCGCACGCTGGCGGACCGGCTCGTAGTAGTGGTGAAGCGCCTGTAATGGGCGTGGAGCGAAGGGGCCGGCTCATCGGGATTTGTTTGCGCGAACAACCGGCAGTTGTCCGGGATGAAACGGGTGAGCATGTCAGATTCACAGGATAAGCCGTTTGATGTTCCGAAGAGTTTGGTGTGGGAGGCGTACAAGCGAGTCAAGGCGAACAAGGGCGCGGCCGGGGTGGACCGGTGCTCGATGCAGGCGTTCGAGAAGGATCTTCGGAAGAATCTGTACAAGATCTGGAATCGGATGTCGTCGGGTACGTACTTCCCTCCGGCCGTGAAGGCGGTGGAGATCCCGAAGCCAGGTGGGACAAGGATTTTAGGAGTGCCCACTGTGGGTGATCGCATCGCGCAGACGGTGGTCGCGCTGACGTTGGAGGCCCGCACGGAGGCGATCTTTCATGACGACTCCTACGGTTACCGGCCGAAGCGGTCCGCCCTGCAGGCGGTCGAACGGTGCCGGCAGCGATGCTGGAAGAAGGACTGGGTGCTGGACCTCGATGTCCAGAAGTTCTTCGATTCTGTGGATCACGCTCTCATGGTCAAGGCTGTGGAGGCGAACACCGACAAACGTTGGGTGGTGTTGTACGTGAAGCGGTGGTTGGTCGCGCCGCTTCAACTGCCTGACGGGACCCTGCAACCACGAGACCGAGGAACCCCACAGGGATCTGCGGTTTCGCCCGTGCTGGCGAACGTTTTCATGCATTACGCGTTTGACATGTTCCTGGCCCGGGAGTTCCCGACCGTGGAGTTCGAGCGGTACGCGGACGATGCGGTGGTGCACTGCGTGACCGAGCGCCAGGCCCGGCAAGTGTGGGCAGCGCTGGCCAAGAGGATGGAGGACGTCGGGCTGCGGCTGCATCCCGACAAGACCAAGCTCGTGTACTGCCGGGACACTCGACGGCGGGGTTCGTTCGCGAACACGTCGTTCAAGTTCCTCGGCTACACGTTCAGCCCCCGGAAAGCGCGATACCCGGACGGGATGGCGTTCACGTCGTTCCTTCCCGCCGTGAGTCCGGAGGCCCTCAAGGAGATGGGTCAACGGGTCCGCGAATGGCGGATCCACCTGCACACCCGACTCGACTTGAACGAGCTCGCCGATTGGATCAACCCGATCGTGTCAGGCTGGATGACGTTCTATGGCCGGTTCTACCGGTCGCAGTTGTATCCCTTCCTGCGGCGTGTCAACACCTACCTGACGCGTTGGGCTCGCAAGAAGTACAAGCGGTTGCGTGGCTATAAGCGTTTCAGAGCATGGTGGTCCGGGCTCGTCGATCGAGAACCCGGCCTGTTCAAGCATTGGGCGTGGGTCCACGATTTCGTGTGGGTTCGATGAGAAGAGCGGAATGACGGGAGACTGTCACGTTCCGTTCTGTGGGAGCCCGGGGGTGCGATTCCCCCGGGCCACCCGACCCTCGCGGTCCGCGAGCGTGAAGGTCCTTCGTGGAATATCGGCGTGTCGTGCGCCATGGAAGACGGCCACCGTCTGATGATCCTTCGGTTCCCGGC
>DASYMY010000540.1:0-1651 GCA_036008825.1 Glaciihabitans sp. | reverse complement strand
GGGTAGTCCATCACCGACGGCACTTGATGGGTAGTGCTGGCGTAGTTGTGCACAAAGCCGAGCGCGTGCCCAATCTCATGCGCAGCGAGGTGCTTGATTCGAGTGATGACGGCCTGTTCGATCTGGGCGAGGCGCTGGGCTTCGTCCGCGCGACCGTACGGCGAAAGTAACGTCTCAAATAACGCGGTGAGCTGGTGCACACGTTGTGAGCCCAACCGCACGTTGGCGTGGAGAATCTCCCCCGTGCGCACATCGACGGATGCCGCAGCGCGCGACCAACCGCGCCCGGTGCGGTGAACCCACCAAATCATGTTGGTTCCGGCCGCGAACGGGTCCACCCCTTCGGGCAAAAGCTGCACCCGGTAGTGGCCATCAAGCCCCGCCGCGGCGAACGCCTCAGCCCACCAATTGCCACCCTCGATCACGGCGCTGAGGTACGGTTCCGGAATTCCCGGGTCAACGTTGAACACAATGGGCTGCTCGGCACTCACCCGAAATCTCGGCTGCAGCATCACAGCGGTGCCATCGCTGGGGTGGGCGGCCATATCCGCAAATCCTTTGCCGTACCCGCCTGAGGCCGGGTCAAAGCTGCGCGGGGTGAACCCACTCGGCAGCGCCATCAGACTGAGTCGGATACCAAAACTGAGGCTGTGCGGATCGGATGCCAGCTCGCTCAGCTTGGGGCCCGGATTATCAACGGCGAAGGTGATCCAGGCGGACAGCTCGGTGTGGGTAGCGTGGTTGGTGGAGTGCTCCACGTCCGCGAACGAGCGCGAACGGTCGAGGATGGCCCGGCCTTCGCCCACACTGGCGAGGTGCTCGGCAATGCCGAGGTGGTCGCGCAGCAAGAGTCCCGTGACGTCGACCACTGTTGTGGTGTCGTGGGTGGTCTCAATGGGTGCCGACCAGATGATGGAGCGCACAAACGAGGCGTCTCCCGCTTCCTGTTCAGCTGCAGTACCGCGGGCCGTCCACTTTTTGTTGAGCTGAACGAGGGCCATCATGGGGCCGTGCCGTTCGAACCTCACCTGCTGGGTTCGCCCCTGCATTCCCCTATCGAATGTGAGACCGCTGGAGCCCATCCCGGTGGTGAGGTGACTAGTGAGAAGCAGATCGAGGGTGTCGGGGATCTCGGCGAGCACTCGGGAGGTGCCCGGTTCAATACGAAACGGGATCAGCCCAGCAACGCTTAACCCGCTCATCACAGTGCCGCCTCCGGCACTTCGTCTGACAGGGATGCGGCTACGGCCTCGGCGGCCTCCAGCACCCGCACGGTGTTACGCCAACACAGGGCGTCGAGGTCGCTGTGTGACCAACCGCGGCTGTGGAGTTCCTCCAGCAATCGTGGGTAAGTGGAGACGTCGCTGAGATCTCGGGGAAGGGCGGGGATGCCGTCGAAGTCACCCCCAAGGCCCACTGCAGCGATCCCCGCGAGGGCTCGGATGTGGTCGAGATGGTTCGCAACCTCGGCAACACTCACCTCGGGAGCGGGAATGCTGGTGTCTGCCGCCGCTTCCCACTCGGCGTATGCGTTGGAGACAAAGGCGGGCACAAACGTTGCCATGACCACACCCTGGTTATCGGCGACGCGCTCAAGAATCGCATCCGGCACGTTGCGGTAGTGCTCACACACGGCTCGGGCGTTGGAGTG
>DASYMY010000539.1:0-2993 GCA_036008825.1 Glaciihabitans sp. | reverse complement strand
ATCAGGTTTGAGGTGCGCTGCTGGCAGGGCTAGGTGCGCTGTGCGCGGTGGGCAGCAGCGGTTCGTTCATGGGACCGGTGGACGTGTCACCACGCAGCCGTTTGACCAGCACTTCTGCGCTGATCAGACACATCGGCAGGCCCACTCCGGGGATGGTTGAGCTGCCGACGTAGTACAGGCCTTTGACCTTTTTGCTGATGTTGCCTGCCCGGAAGAATGCGCTCTGCTTGAGGGTGTGCGCGGGGCCAAGCGCATTTCCGCGCCAGGAGTTGAAGTTCTCGACAAAGTTGCGGGGCCCAACGGTTTTGCGCACCGTGACACGTTCGGCCAGGTTCGGGATTTTGGCCCAGGTGCCGATCTGTTCGATGACCTTGTCGGCGAGGGCTTCAATGCGGGCGTCTCCGTCGCCGTCAATGTCGCCGCGGCCGATGGTCGGGTCTGCGGGGATGGGAACCAGAACAAAGAGGTTCTCGTGACCGTCAGGCGCGGTCGCCGGGTCAACGGCGCTCGGTTTGCAGACGTACAGCGATGCGGGGTCGGGAATCGACGAGTTGGTGCCAAAGATGGCCTCAAAGCTACGCTTCCACTCGCCGGTGAACATCAGCGTGTGGTGCTCGAGCTCGGGCAGGGATCCGGAGACCCCCAGGTAGATGAGCAGGCCGCTGGAGGATGGCGTGCCTTTGTCCCAGTACTTCTGTGGGTAGGTCTGGTGTTCGGGGGCGAGCATGGTGGTTTCGGTGTGGTGCAAATCAGCGGCGGATACCACGGTGTCTGCTGGCAGTCGCACGGTGGACCCGTCGGCGTCCACGTACTCAACCCCGACGGCCGCACCGTTCTCGACCACAATGCGGCTGACGGGTGAATCGGTGATGATGTTGACACCCTCGGCGCGAGTTAGCGCGGCAATGCTGCTGATCAGCGTCGTGAACCCGCCCATGGGGTACATCACGCCGTCCTCAAGGTCGAGGTGGCTCATCAGGTGGTACATGCTCGGGGTGATGTACGGGGAGGAGCCGAGGAACACGGCCGGGTACCCCAGAATCTTCTGCAACCGGTCGTCGTTGACGGTGCGCGCGACGCGGGTGGACAGCGGCTCCACCAAAAGCTTCGCAAGCCGCCCGCTGCGGGCGAGCACCTCTTTGGTCATGATCGGGCGCAGGTCTTCGAAGCTGGTGTAAAGAAACTTCGCCTTCGCCATCTCATAGGTATCGCGGGCGGAGGCCAGGTAGTCGTCGAGCTTTTTGCCAGCACCCGGTTCGATGCGCTCGAACAGTTCAATGTTTTTGTCGCGGTCGAGGGCAACGTCGAGGGGTTCGTCTTCGCCCTCGAAGTACACCCGGTAACCGGGGTCGAGGGTGACCAGGTCAAGCTGTTCAGCGGCGCTGGTGCCGAGCAGTTTGTAGAAGTGGTCAAACACCTCCGGCATCAGGTACCAGGACGGACCGGTGTCGAAACGAAACCCGTCACGCTCCCAGTTGCCTGCACGGCCACCGAGGTCGGCGTTCTTCTCGATCACCGTAACGTTGTGTCCATCGCGGGCAAGTAGTGCAGCGGAGGCGAGACCGCTGATTCCGCCGCCGATCACAACAATGGTTCTGGGGGCGCTATCGCTCATGGTCGTGGGGTCCTTCCGAGGGCCGCTGAGGCGGCAATACGAAGCTTGATGGGGTTGGGCACCCGCACACGCGCGGACACCAACTGGTTGGAGGGGGTGGCTCGCAACCGCGCCGCCAGCTCGGCGAACAGGGCTTGGGCAAGGGCAACCGCACGTCGGCTGCCCGCGGGCAGATCCGGAATAACGGCCGCCGAGACCCGCAAGTCAGCGTCGATGTCGTCGAGCAGCCGAGACTTGTCCGCCTCGGTGAACGACTCCACGCGCACGTCAGGAAAGTAGCTCCGGCCGAGGGCCTGAAAATCGGCGGCGAGGTCGCGCAAAAAGTTGACCTTCTGAAACGCCGCGCCCAATGCTCGCGCTCCGGTTTCGAACCGCTCGCGCTGTTCGTTCGAGACGTTCTTGTTATGCAGGAACGCGGCCAGACACATCAGCCCCACCACTTCGGCCGAACCGTAGACGTAGAGGTCGAAGCTTTCTTGGTCGTGCACGGTGGCGCTCAGATCTGTGCGCATCGACTCGAAGAATGGACGGGTCAGTTCCGCCCCAAATCCGGTCTCCCTTGCCGTCAACGCAAACGCGTGCACCACCAGGTTGGCGCTGAATCCGCCGAGAATCGCTTCCTCGGTTTCTTCCTCCAACTGGTTGAGGGCGCGTGCGGCTTGCACAACATCGAGTCCCGCCTCGACAGCGGGACCATCTACAATCTCATCGGCTACCCGCACCAGGGCGTAAATGTTCTCCACGTGCTGCCGCACACTCGAATCCAGCAGGCGTGACGCCAACCCAAACGACGTTGAATACCGGCGGATGACGATACTCGCGGTTTCTTCGGCTACCCGGTCATACAGGGCTAGTCGGGTCATTTCACTCGTCCAAGAACAGCGTCGGCAACCGGATGCAGTTCGCTTCGGAGCGCCGGCGGGATGTGGGGTTCGGCCAGGCGCGCCAATGCACGGTTGGCGTAGTAGCGGGCGAGACCCTGCGCGAAGTTGCGGGCGCCGCTGGAAATCAGCACTTCACGCACCTGCTCCGCTTCGGCCTCGGTCAGATCGGATTTGCCGATCAGTGGGGCAATGGCTGGCCACTCGGCTGTGCTCGTCGCGTAGGAGATAAGCACGGTGCGTTTGCCCTCTCGCAGATCGCCGATGGTGGTTTTGCCGGTCTCTGCCTCGGCGCCAAAGACACCCAGCAGGTCGTCAACGATTTGGTAGGCGATACCAATCTCCCGACCAAAGTCGCTCAGCGTTGCCACAACCTCGTCGGAGGCTCCCGCGAGAATTGCGCCGGCCTGGAGAGGGCACTCGAAGGAGTAAACAGCTGTTTTGTACCGCTCCATGGTCAGGATGTCGTCAACGCGCGGCATATCTTGCGCCATCGA
>DASYMY010000538.1:0-6890 GCA_036008825.1 Glaciihabitans sp. | reverse complement strand
GCAATGGAGCGTCTGCTCGGTCTGCGCATTCTGCCCATCGTGAATGAGAATGACACTGTCGCCACCCAGGAAATCCGATTTGGCGACAACGATCGGCTTGCCGCACTCGTCTCCCTTCTTGTGCGCGCCGACCTGCTGGTTCTGCTCTCTGATGTTGACGCCCTCTACACGAGGCCTCCGCAAGAGCCCGGCGCCGTTCGCATCGACCATGTTGCCGCGGGAGACGACCTCGCCGGGGTGACTTTCGGCGACATCGGCGCTGCCGGGGTGGGCACTGGGGGAGCAAGTACCAAGGTTGCCGCGGCGCAGCTCGCCGCAGCGGCAGGGACCGCCGTGCTCCTCACCTCCACCAGCCGGGTCGCTGAGGCTCTCGATGGAGCGGAAATCGGTACCTGGTTTCAAGCCGCCCCGCGGTTGCACTCCCGCGCAATCTAAACTGGGCATATGCCAACGCCCGACATTGCCGTGCCGACCTTGATCGACAAGCTGCAGGACTCCCGGGAGGCCGCACGCTTGCTTGCCACCGCAACAGCCGCCCAGAAGAACGCGGCATTGTTGGCGATCGCGAGTGCGATTGTCGCCGCCGAACCTCGCATCCTTCCGGCAAACGATCTAGACCTGGCGAACGCACGGGATAACGGGCTGAGCGCCGGTCTGCAAGACCGATTGCGCTTGGACACCTCGCGCTTATCTGCCCTGGCAGAGGCAGTCACCCTCATCGCGTCTCTGGTTGACCCGATTGGGCAGAACGTGCGCGGGTCCACCCTGCCGAACGGGCTCAAGATCTCTCAGGTGCGCGTGCCATTTGGGGTTGTTGGCGCAATCTATGAGGCTCGCCCCAACGTGACAATAGACATCGCTGCCCTGGCGCTGAAGAGCGGCAACGCGGCCGTTCTGCGCGGCGGCTCTGCTGCCGCGCATACCAATCAGGTTCTTGTTGAGGTGGTGCAGGAGGCGCTTCTCAGCGTGGGCCTGCCGGCTACAGCCGTTCAAACAATTGATGAATTCGGCCGCGAAGGTGCTGGGCAGCTAATGCGTGCTCGTGGCCTCGTCGACGTACTGATTCCTCGAGGCAGCGCCGACCTGATCAACACCGTGGTGGCGGAATCTACTGTTCCCGTTATCGAGACCGGTGCAGGGGTGGTTCACCTCTACCTCGACGAATCCGCTGATCTCGACCTGTCGGTCGAAATTGCTCACAACGCGAAAGTGCAGCGCCCAAGCGTCTGCAACGCTGTGGAGACAATTCTGGTTCATGCTGCCGCAGCGGAAAGATTGCTCCCCGCCGTTCTAGGGCGCCTACGTGAGGCCGGGGTCACCATCCACGGTGACGAGGTCACCCGCACGCTCTTCCCTGACGCCATCCCGGCGACCGACGATGACTGGTCGACCGAGTACATGTCACTGGATGTGTCGGTAAAGGTTGTTCCGGACCTCGACGCTGCAATGGATCACATTCGCACCTATTCAACACATCACACCGAATCAATCATCACTAATGACTTGGCGCGAGCGGAGCGTTTCCTCGCTGAAGTTGATTCGGCGGTAGTGATGGTCAACGCCTCCACCCGTTTCACTGACGGTGGCGAGTTCGGATTTGGTGCCGAGGTGGGGATCTCTACTCAGAAACTTCACGCCCGCGGACCCATGGGTTTGAGCGAATTGACCAGCACAAAGTGGGTCGTGCGCGGCACCGGTCAAGTCCGCAGCTAGAATTTAGAAGTCCCGAACGGAGAACCGCATGACGCTTATTGCCGCCCTTGTCGCTGCAACCACCGAGGAGCACCACAACGCCCTCTTTATGCCGCCGATCGCGTTCGGTGCGATCGCCTTCGCAGCATTCCTTGTTATGGGAGTTGTCACCTGGAGCTACCGTGACGTCGCCAACCGTCACAGCCAGAAGTTCGGCGCCGGTGAGCACAACGCTCACGACAGCCACACAGACGGCCACTAACGACGCGTGTCCATGCCCGATAGCGCACCTCGGCGTGCCCGTATTGGGGTCATGGGTGGAACATTTGATCCCATTCACAATGGCCACCTTGTTGCGGCCAGTGAAGTGCAACAGCACTTCGACCTCGACGAAGTAATCTTCGTCCCCACCGGGCAGCCGTGGATGAAACCGCGGGTGACAGCGGGGGAGCACCGTTACCTGATGACTGTCATTGCCACCGCCGCGAACCCTCGGTTCACCGTCAGCCGGGTAGATATCGACCGGGTTGGACCCACCTACACAATCGACACGCTCCGCGACATCCGCAAGGAACGTCCAGACGCGGATCTGTTATTTATCTCCGGCGCGGACGCAATCGCACAAATTTTGGAATGGAAGGATGTCGCAGAGCTTTGGTCTCTTGCCGACTTCGTCGCAGTGTCCAGACCAGGCCACGACCTCTCTATTAGCGCATTGCCTGAGCAGGGCGTAAGCTCTTTAGAAGTCCCCGCGCTGTCAATCTCCTCAACTGATTGCCGGAGCAGGGTGAGCCGGGGGTTTCCGGTCTGGTATTTGGTTCCCGATGGTGTCGTTCAGTACATCTCCAAACACCACTTATATCGGAGTAATTCATGACGACTTTTCAGGATCCGCCGCCGAGCAGGCGGACCGTTCGCCGTAGCGAACACGCCGAGGTAGACGCCCCGGTGCGTCCCGCGACCGCCCGAACTGGCCGTCGCGCGCAGCTTCCCTCCGCCACCGAATGGCCCTCCGACGGCCCAGCGGACAGCGCCACCGAGCCCACCTCCTCTGCCACCCCTGTAGTGGCGGAGACCATCACACTTGCGTCACCGCTACGGCCCGAAATGCCGACATACGACATTTCGTCCGTCGAGCCAACCGTGTCAGCCACTGCCTCTAAACCAGCACCCCAAGGCCGACGTGTGTCGCTGCCAACCGGGGAAGCAGTTCCCACGACAGTCGCCGCCGGGACAGCGGATGCTGCCGAGGCAGAGGTCGTTGCCCCGGCCGAATCCGAATCCCTTGACATCGCCCCGTCACAGCCTACCGTCGAAGCACCTACCGTTGCGGAACCGGCCGTTGAGCCTACCCCCGCCTCAGCTAACGCGGCTGTCACAAGCGATGAGCCCGAGCGTCCGCTAACCCGACGCGAGCTTCGGGAGCGACGTGTTGCGGCAGAACGAGCAGCCCAAGACGGGGTGCCCGAAGCCATTGGTGCCATTCTTAACTCGGGACCGATCATCCTGCCGTACCTTTCGGTACAGGCGAAGTCGCAGACGGACGAGGCACTGGCCGAGTTCGATGCCCTCACCCGTGAACCGTCAGATGAGCAGATCCACCCTGACGAAGAAGCTCGCTCCGTCGCGCCAGTGTCTACGTGGGGTGCTCCTGCAGAGCCTGTCACCGACGACACAGTAATTGACGCCGAAATCGTCGAGGACGACCTCGCAACGGACGACATCGCGGAAGACGCCGTCAGCGCGGAGGCATCCGCCCTTTCTGATTCGTCGTTGATCAGCGTTGTTCCCGTCTTCATCGAACCGTCACCCACGCCAGCATCAACACGATCGGCCGGTCACTGGTCAGTGCGTCCAGACATGGACGAGGACATCGAGTCGCTCGAGAACACCATCACGCGCACAGTTGGGGCTGGAACATCGGCGACAACCAACGCGCTGGTACTGCCGTCGATCCCACAGTCGTCTGATCTGATCACCCCGTTCACCGCAACGGGCGAAATTATGGTTACCGGTTCAATCGATCTTCCACGCAGCCTCGGATCCACCGGAGTTCACCCGAGCCGGGTAGACACCAGTGACTTCGAAGTTGATCCGATGGACCGCGAGGTGCTGTCCACCGATTCCGCTCCCGTCCGCGCCATCCGCGCTGTGAGCACCCACACGTCGAGCAACGGTCTTATCACCAGCCGCAAACCGCAGAACAACCGCATGCTGACCGTTCTGGTCATCTCGGCCTCCGGTATGGCAGTCGGTGTAGCTGGTCTGCTTTTCGCCGGGTACGCCCTGCAGCTCTTCCCCTAATTCCACATTTTTTCTAACTTTCCCCACTCTTAAAGGACCTCGTGACTGCTTCTCCCCGCGCCATCGAACTCGTCAACATTGCGGCACACGCCGCTGATTCGAAGCAGGCGGAGGACCTCGTGGCGTTGGACGTCTCCGGGCCGCTGCCGCTGACCGATGTCTTCCTGATCGCTACCGGGCGCAACGAACGCAACGTTGTCGCCATCGCCGGTGAAATCGAAGACAAAATGAACGAAGCGGGCATCAAAACCCTGCGTCGTGAAGGCCGCCAGGAGGGTCGCTGGATTCTCCTCGACTTCGGCGACATTGTTGTTCACGTTTTCCACGAGGAAGACCGTCTCTACTACTCCCTCGAACGCCTCTGGAAAGACTGCCCGGCAATTGCCCTCGACGTGTCGGTCACCGAGGCGGCCGAGTAACACCCCCAGCTGCGTTGCTACGCGGTGAGGGAGTGCCCTCACATGCACGTCATTTGAGGTAATACTGATTTGCCACCACGAACGCGTCGGAGGCAGACTGAGTTGCCGCTCGGTGCCGTGTGGACTCCTTGTCCGTTTCTCAACAACCTCGGGTACCCATGATTTCGATACAGTCCGTCACCAAGTCCTTTGGGGCCGGCGAACGGCGCACCCTTGCCCTTGACGCCGTGAGCCTCGAAGTTGCTCAAGGCGAGATCTATGGTGTCGTTGGACAAAGTGGTGCGGGCAAAAGCACGCTCATTCGTGCCGTCAACCTTCTTGAGCGCCCCGATACCGGAACCATCACCGTTGACGGTCGCGAGCTCACGGCGCTCGGGCCCAATGACTTGCGTGTCGCCCGCCAAGGCATTGGCATGATCTTCCAGCACTTCAACTTGCTGACCAGCCGAACGGTGCAAGGCAACGTCGAACTAGCACTCGAAGTGATCGGTGTGGAGACGCGAGAGCGGAAGCGCCGAGCCGCCGACATTCTCGATCTTGTGGGGCTCGGAGCTAAAGCGAACGCGTATCCCTCACAACTGTCCGGAGGGCAAAAGCAGCGTGTGGGCATCGCCCGCGCCCTCGCCGGTCGCCCCGGTGTGCTGCTCTCTGACGAAGCCACTAGCGCCCTCGACCCCGAGACCACCCGCTCCATCCTGGAGCTGCTCAAAAATCTCAACGAGGAACTGGGCTTAACAGTCCTACTCATCACCCACGAGATGGACGTCGTTAAAACGGTGTGCGATTCAGCTGCGCTTCTGGAACACGGGCGCATCATCGAAAACGGAAAACTGGTGGATGTCATCTCCACCCCAGGGTCCCGGATGGCACGGGACCTGTTCCCGTTGGGGTCATTCGTGCCCCGTCCCGATGTGACCGTGATTGATATCACCTTCAGCGGCGGCAGCGCGGACCGTCCCGTCATCGCCCAATTAGCACGCGATCACGCAATTGACGTCAGCATTCTCGGTGCCGCCATCGAAACCATCGCGGGGAATCAAGCCGGACGCACCCGGCTGGAGCTTCCCGGCACCGCGACCGTCAATGCCGCGGCCATCGCGGATCTGCGCGCACAGGGTCTTCTCGTCGAAATTGTGGGAGGTGTGGCCGCATGATCGATTCATCCAGCCCAACATTCTGGTCTGACCTTTTCGAAGTGCTTCTGGAAGCCACCGGTCAAACCCTGTACATGGTGTTCGCCGCGCTCTTCTTCACCATCCTGATTGGCTTGCCCCTGGGTATTTTGCTTGTGGGTACGGAAAAGGGCGGCCTTTTCGAGAAATTCTTCGGATCTCGGGCCGCAGGCAGAGTTATCAACCGGGTTCTCGACTTCATCGTCAACCTGGGACGCAGTGTGCCGTTCATCATTTTAATGATCGCCATCATCCCCTTCACTCGGCTCCTTGTCGGAACGTTTATTGGCTCCACCGCGGCCATCGTGCCGTTGTCGCTGGTTGCCATCCCGTTCTTCGCCCGCATGGTAGAAATCTCCATCAAAGAGGTCGACTCCGGACTAACCGAAGCGGCTCACTCGCTTGGCGCCTCACGCTGGCATATCGTCAGCAAGGTGCTGGTTCCCGAGGCACTACCAGGAATGCTGCTTGGGCTGGCAACAACGGTCACCTCGATCATTAACTTCTCGGCCATGGTCGGCACTGTCGCAGGAGGCGGGCTTGGAGACGTGGCGTTCCGCTACGGATACCAGCGATACAGCACCATCCACATGG
The DNA here is from genome assembly GCA_036008825.1 of Glaciihabitans sp. Lineage (GTDB taxonomy): Bacteria > Actinomycetota > Actinomycetes > Actinomycetales > Microbacteriaceae > Glaciihabitans. Next base: position 709 of record DASYMY010000538.1, on the reverse strand, counting down.
TTGCCGTCATCATCATCATCTTCATCATTGTGATGATCCTGCAGTCCATTGCCACCCACTTCGCGAAAAAGTACGCGCGAACGTCGCGTGGTATGGACAACATCGACGCGGCCGATCGAGAAATTGCCCGCGCCACCGCGGCACGCCCCTAAATTTCCACCTAGCACCACCGAAGCATCACCCCACTGCGATCGAAGTCAGCATCACGGTCGCATCACACTGAAACATCTAAGAGAAGAGCTCCTCATCATGCGATTCACCTCTCGCAACGCGCGCCTTGCTGGTGCCGCCGTTGCCACCGTCCTCCTTGTCTCCGCGTGCGCGTCAGAAGACACCGCCCCCGCCGCTGATGGAAGCGACGGCCTCGGCACAATCACCGTCGGTGCACTACCAGTACCCGCGGGGGACATCCTTACCTTCGTGCAGGAGAACCTGGCCGAAGACGCCGGTCTCACCATTGAGATCGAAGAATTCAGCGACTACAACACCCCCAACACGGCCGTGAGCGATGGCAGCATCGACGCGAACCTGTTCCAGAACTCCACGTTCCTGGAAACCTACAACGATCAGGCCGGTGACTCGCTGGTCAGCCTCGGTGAGGTGTACCTGCCGAGCGCTGCCTTCTATAGCGACAAAGTTGACGAACTCGACGAGCTCGAAAACGGAGCCGAAATTGGTATCCCCTCGGACCCCACCAATGAGGGTCGCG
>DASYMY010000537.1:0-2291 GCA_036008825.1 Glaciihabitans sp. | reverse complement strand
CATCCCCAGCTCCTCGCCGTAGAACAGTACGGGGGTGCCCGGCAGCGAGAACATCAAACTGTAGACCATCCGTATGCGGCGCGGATCCCCGTCCAGCATGGGCGGCAGCCGGCGGATCAATCCGCGGTCGTACACCTGCATGGACTTATCGGGACCAAACGCGGCAAAGACCTCACCGCGTTCTTCTTCTGACAGTTTGTCGAGGGTCAATTCATCGTGGTTGCGCACAAAATTGGCCCACTGCGACTCCGGTTTCAGTGCCGGGCGGGAGGACAGTGCCTCCGCTAACGGCCGGGCATCCGCTCGTGCTAATGACAAATACATTTTCTGCATCGCGACGAAATCAAATTGCATTGTCAGCCCATCGGCGTCGGCGCCCCCGAAGAAGTCCATCTGCTCTGCGTAGGGCAGATTTACCTCGCCCAACAGGATCGCTTCACCGGACCGACGGCCGAGAAAGGAACGCAAATCCTTGAGGAAATCCAGCGGATCGGTTAAGTGTTCGCTTGTGCCCTGTACCCCTTTGGTGTCCAGCAGGAAAGGAACAGCATCCACACGGAACCCAGCGACACCCATCTGCAACCAGAAACCCATGATCTTCGCCATTTCATCCCGAACCTTCGGGTTGACTACGTTCAGATCGGGTTGATGGGAGTAGAAGCGGTGCAGGTAATACTGCTCGGTTCGTTCGTCAAAGTTCCAGACGCTAGATTCTTCGCCGGGGAAGACGGTCTCATCTTGTTTCTCCGGCGGCTCATCGCGCCAGACGTAAAAATCCCGGAACGGTGAGGTGCGGCTGGAACGCGAGGCAACAAACCACGGGTGTTTGTCCGAGGTGTGATTGACCACCAGGTCAACAATGACGCGCATCCCTCGATCTCGTGCTGTGCGAATGAATTCGACAACGTCACCGTGGTGGCCGAGACGTGAATCAACCCCGTAGAAGTCGGTGATGTCGTAACCGTCGTCACGATCGGGGCTGGGATAAAACGGCATCAGCCAGAGACAGGTCACACCCAGCTCAGCAAGGTAATCCAGCCGGTGCGAGAGTCCTTCGAAGTCGCCGGACCCGTCGTTATTCCAGTCCATAAAGGTTTCGACGTCGAGGCAGTACACCACCGCCGTCTTCCACCACAGGTCGCTGGTGTCGGTGATTCTCATTCGCGCACCTCGGTAACACGCCGGGGCTTCGGCGTGGGGGACAGCTGCGGGAGAACCGAGGCACCAAAGGTGTCGAGAAAATAGTCCTGTTCTCGTCCAACGTGATGCAAATAGATCTCGTCCACCCCCAGGTCAATAATCTCGGCGAGCCAGTCAGCGTGGCGGGCCGGATCGGCCGAAATCATGACCGACTCCTGCATCGCCTCAGCGGGAACATGTTTGGCTGCTTCGTCGAAGGACTCCGGGGTATCCAGATCCCAGCACAACGGCGGCGAGAACACGTTCGTGCGCCACTGGTCGTGCGCGATGGCGGTAGCTTTTTCATCGGTCGGGGCAACGCTCAAGTGCACTTGCACCGCAACGGGTCCGTTGCCACCAGCATCCCTGTACGCGCCAATCACTTGGCGCAGAGTGGACAGAGGCTGCGCAATTGTTGCGAGGCCGTCGGCCCACCCAGCAACCCACCCGGCGGTCGCGGCACTGACGGCGGCTCCAATAAGCAGGGGTGGTTCGGCGGGTCGAGTCCAGAGTTTGGCGCGATCTACGCGAATCAAACCGTCTGCGCTGACTTCCTCTCCGGCAAACAAGGCACGCATGACTTCGACGGATTCGAGCAGACGCGCATTGCGAATGTCTTTTCGGGGCCACGCGTCGCCGGTGATGTGTTCGTTTGCGTTTTCCCCGGAGCCGAGGGCAACCCAAAATCGGCCCTCATACATCGCCGACAGAGTGGCGGCGGCCTGCGCAATGATTGCTGGGTGGTAACGCTGCCCCGGCGCATTCACCACACCAAAGGGCAGAGTCGTGGACTGCAGTGCCGCCCCCAACCAGGCCCAGGCAAATGCCGAGTGACCTTGCCGTTCACTCCATGGCGCAAAGTGGTCGGAGCACATTGCGGCCGTGAAGCCGACCTGCTCCGCTTTCTGCACTGCACGCAGCAGTTCACTCGGATGGACTTGTTCATGGGAGGCGTGAAATCCGATCACCGTCATCTTTCGAGCCTAGAGCGGTAACGGTTTCAGCCTATAAAACACTCGGCGGATCAGGAGGCTTACCCCACAGATCAGCGCGAAGCGCTCACGCCGGGGTCGCGCTACTCCTAAGCTGGGCCTATGGCTTCACCTTGGTCC
>DASYMY010000536.1:0-2635 GCA_036008825.1 Glaciihabitans sp. | reverse complement strand
TGGTGAAGATGAACATCGACACTGACACCCAGTACGCGTACAGTCGCTCCTTGGCCGACACTGTCCTGCGCAACTACGACGGCTTCCTCAAGGTTGACGGCGAAGTGGGCAACAAGAAGGTCTATGACCCGCGCTCGTGGGGCAAGATCGCTGAGTCGGCAATGGCGAAGCGCGTTGTTGAAGCCACCCAGCAGCTTGGTTCTGCCGGCTGGTCCACCAAGTAGTCACTGCTACCGCGTAGTTTTTTACACTTTTCTCGCTCCGGCGGCGGAATCACTTTCCGCCGCCGGAGCGTTTGTGTTTCCCACCGCACCAAGGTTTTGATAAATGACCGACGTGGTTTATGAGGCAACGGGTGGCGCTGGGATCTGAAACTTCACAAGCATCGTCCGTCCGTCCTGCCAGGACAGGTTCTCGACCGTCGTCTGCAGCGTGAGGTAATACGGCGCGAGCAGCATCATTCGCCGCCCCTCCGGCAGATCAACGTTGAGACTGAGCGCCACAGCAATCGCACCGTTATCCCCGGCCCGCAACTCAATAAACAAGGAGTCCTTGTCTACAACGGTCGTATGAATGACCGCCTGAAGTAGGCCGCGTAATGCGGTGCGTTGGGCGTCCCCCATCTGCTCCGCGAGACGCGCGGGGTCGCTGACCACAAGTCCGGACCGCTGGGCGATCGCATCCAACCAGCTGGAGTTCGCGGCGTTCACCAAATCAGATCGCAGCGAGTGGGCCAGTTCAGCCGCCAGCGCGCGATCATCTGCTGTGACATAGCCGGCATCGGCAACGCGACGCAAAAAGGGTTCAACCTGGGCGTTCACCCGCGCGAAGGTACTTCCGGTGAGCGGGTGCTCGACTGAAGTAGAGGCATACTCGGGTGGGTCAACGGACGCGCGCGGGTGAGGTTCAGGCGGCCGGTCGGTGTCGAGTAACACTGACGTACGCCCCACCACACTCGAGGCAAAGGTAACCGACGCGACCACCGCAATAACGAGAGGTGTGACGGAAATCACTATTTCCACACCCCATGGCCACACGGACTCGCTGTCTCTGTACAGCCCGCTGGCAATTCCGGCGGTGATCATCACAACGGGAACGGCGTAACCAATCTGGTGACGCGCCGAAATGAACGGGGCGAAGCCGGCGAGGATAAGACCCACCGCGATGGTTGCCCACCAGTGTTCAACCTGCACACTTCCGCCCACCGTTCCTGCCGCGGAAACCCACAACCCAAACAACAGAACAACCACAACCGGTGCCGCTTCGCGGGGGCCGAACGCCGCTCGGTTGGGCCGAATGGCGCGGGAGGTAAGCACACCCGCCACCAGAAATAGAACCACCGCGACCAGCTGCAACCCAGGACGGGACCAGTGATTCCACAAGGCGAAGGTCATCACAACGCCCTGCACCGCGGCAACAATCGCCAGCAGCAGAGGGAAGAGTGGACCGGTGAACCAGCCAAGAGGGTCTGCCTGATTGGCAGACTTCTCGAAAGAGTCACGCATCGGCGACCTTCGCGAGGGTGTTGCTCGGCACAGCGGGGAGCGAGATCAGGACCGATGTGCCACGACCCGGTGCTGACCACACTTTGACGCTGCCACCCACCAGTTCGACTCGCTGCACAACAGCGGTACGCAATCCCAACCGGTCGTCTGGGATGGCCTTGGGAGAGAAACCCACTCCCCCATCAACAACCATCACCGTCACCCGTTCGGGTGAGCCGCTCACCACGATTTCGGCCGAATGAACGCCTGAGTGGCGAACCACATTTTCTAGGCAGCCCCGCACAGCGCTCAGTGCGGCTTCTGATACAACGAGACGCAACTCCGTGTGTGGCGGAAGGTCCACTGTCACATCCACATTGAGCCCGCGCCACTGGTAATGACTGGCAATGCCTATCAGCGCGCTACGAAAGTGCTCGGCACCCGATTCGAGGTGGTGGTCGCGGTCAGAGACATCCGCCACATCTGCATCTGACAGTGTTTGCAAGTCTTGTCGCAGGTGGGATCGTGTTCGCTCATCCAACTGGTCAGGGGTGTTCATCACCAACACGAGGTCGTTCAACACCGTGTCGTGGATGAGGGCGGTGGTGCGGCGGTCGCGGTCGCGCTGTTCCCGCAGGCGTTGGGTCTCTTCCTGCATTCCCACAACGTCGGGGAGGTGTCCGCGTTGGGCACGCTGCACCAGCATTAGCCCGGCCACCCCTGCGCAGAAGTTCGCGAGGGTGAGCGCCGGGCCCGACCCGGTCAGCGGAACAAGACCAACACTGATGCTTGCAATTACCAGCGCAGCTTCGGCCAGAACAAATCCGATAATGGCCCCGCCCATGGCAGCCAGAGGTGAGGCCGTCGCCGTGCCAACCAGCACCAACGCCAGGCCGGGACGGTTGACAATCAGAAGGGCGTCTTGCTGCACCGTTGGGTCCGCCACCAAAAGCGACCAGACATAGACAAAAAAACAGAGGGTACCGATGAGGAGATACCCAACAACCATTCGTGTGGACGGATGCCTCGCCAGCTCGACCAGCGCCGCAAGCATGACGCAGAGCGCGGCGAGCGGGAGCACCAAAGCGTCCGCTTTGCCACGGGACACCATCACCAACACCAGCCCTGGCACGGTCAGCACAAGGATCGCA
>DASYMY010000535.1:0-3038 GCA_036008825.1 Glaciihabitans sp. | reverse complement strand
GTCGAGATCGCCGTCAAATACCGCCGCTTGCCACCGTTGCACCCGTTTAGCGGGCAGGCCCTGTTCGGCTAGCCAGGCACTTTTTCTTCCGTAGGGCTGGAGCTGATATTCCTGCACGATCTGACGGATCTCCGCGGACGTGTATCCCGGACTGGTCATCATCTCAGTGGTATCCCTTGATTGTGGAGTGACTCACAACCAGCCTGGCAAAGAGGGCTAGCGGGGCAAATCTCGGGGGGGGGCGTCTTTAGCGACACCCGGGCCAGCCTGACCCACACCCGCGCCTGGTTTTAGCGACACCCGAGCCTGGTCTGACCCACACGCGGGCCCAGTTTGCCAGCCAAAACAAGGAAAAGGTCCGAACCGCCGGGGGTCGGACCTTTCCTATGTTCTGAGACAGAACCTCTGCACAAACACAACGGGCCGAACCCCCAAGAGGATTCGGCCCGTTTGTTTAGCTGCGGAGGTTAGACGCCGTAGTACAGCTCGTACTCGAAAGGAGTCGGGCGCTGTGCTGCAGGAATGATTTCCTTCTCACGCTTGTACGCAATCCAGGTTGCGATCAAGTCGGGGGTGAATACACCACCGGCGAGGAGGAACTCGTGGTCTTCCTCAAGGGCAACAAGTGCCTCACCGAGAGACGCAGGAACCTGGGGGATCAGCTTGGCTTCCTCGGGGGGAAGCTCGTACAGGTCCTTGTCCACGGGCTCGTGCGGCTCGATCTTGTTCTTGATTCCATCAAGGCCAGCCATCATCTGTGCGGCGAAGGCGAGGTACGGGTTACCCGATGCGTCAGGCGCGCGGAACTCGATGCGCTTGGCCTTCGGGTTGGTGCCGGTGATCGGGATACGGATCGAGGCGGAACGGTTACCGGCTGAGTAGACCAGGTTCACGGGGGCTTCGAATCCGGGGATCAGGCGACGGTAAGAGTTCAGCGTCGGGTTGGTGAACGCGAGCACTGCGGGTGCGTGCTTGAGCAGACCACCGATGTACCAGCGGGCGATGTCGCTCAGTCCGCCGTAGCCACTTTCGTCGTAGAACAACGGCACGCCATCGTTCCAGAGCGACTGGTGGGTGTGCATTCCCGAACCGTTGTCACCGAACAACGGCTTCGGCATAAATGTGGCCGTTTTACCCCACGCCTCAGCGGTGTTCTTGATGATGTACTTGAACTTCAGCAGGTCGTCCGCCGCGTGCACCATGGTGTCAAAGCGGTAGTTGATTTCTGCCTGGCCGCCGGTACCAACTTCGTGGTGGGCGCGCTCAAGGATCAGTCCGGCTTCAATGAGCTTGAGGCTCATGTCGTCACGGATGTCGGCCTGCTTGTCGACGGGGGAGACGGGGAAGTAGCCACCCTTGTACGGGGTCTTGTTGGCGAGGTTTCCGCCCTCTTCTTCGCGACCGGTGTTCCACGATCCCTCGTCGGAGTCGACGGAGTAGAAGCTCTTGTGCTGATTCGTCTCGTAGCGAACATCGTCGAAGATGTAGAACTCGGCCTCAGGGGCGAAGAACGCGGTGTCGGCGATGCCGGTGGAGGCGAGGTACTTCTCGGCCTTCTTGGCAACCTGGCGCGGGTCACGAGAGTAGATCTCGCCGTTGCGCGGGTTGTAGATGTCGAAGATCATGATGAGCGTGCGCTCGATGCGGAACGGGTCAATGTACGCCGTTGTCACGTCAGGAATGAGCTGCATGTCGGATTCGTGAATCGACGCGAAACCGCGGATAGACGAACCGTCAAACATCTGACCGACGGAGAAGAACTCCTCGTCGACAGTGGAGGCGGGGATGTTGAAGTGCTGCTGTACACCGGGAAGATCGGTGAAGCGAATATCAAGGAACTTGACGTCTGTGTCCTTGATGAACTTGAGCACCTCGGAAGAATCACTGAACATGGAAAGGACTCCAATGAGCTTGGTACCGGGTGGCTGCGAACGCAACCTTTGCCGAGCCTACGGGGATGGGGTTTCGCGGCGGTGACCGAATTGTTTCCGGCATGTTACGGCTAACTGAGTCGATAGACTTGAGGGATGCCGCAAACTGCTTCCGCATCCGTGAATTGGCCGGGCAAACGGCTTGGCCTTCCGCAGAGCGGATCGCGATCAATTGCGCCGTTCAGCCGACGAGTTCTGGCCATCATCATCGACTGGGGACTGAGCGTTCTCATCTCGTGGGCATTTTTTCAGTACGACCCCCTGGCCACCACCGCGATCTTTGTGGTCACTCAAACCATCTTTGTGATGACAACAGGGGCCAGCATCGGTCACCGGCTTCTGGGGCTGCGGTTGACGTCGCTGACCGGCGCCCCAATCGGGATCTGGCGTCCGTTTGTGCGCGCACTTCTCATTGCTGTAGTCATTCCCGCAGTCATCTGGGACGCAGATGAGCGCGGTATGCACGATCGATTGATCGGCACCGCGCTCATCAGGCGCTAGCAGCAGGTGCGCTAGCGAGGAAGCTCCATGGGCTATTAGCGGGGACGCTGAGCCCGTGCACGCATCGGGTCAATGCCCTTCGGGATGGGCAGGCCGCCCTGCCCCTTCGACAGTGAGCTCAACCGGTTGCTGATCGCAATGATCTCCGGCTTACGCAGGGTGGACTTGAACTTCCGGAGGTGACCGGCGAGCTTGTGCAACTCCACGGACTCCGGATCCGGGCCAACGTAAACGAAGTGGATCGGCACGTTAGGAAGGATGCGGGCAATCTTGCGGCGCTCGTCTTCCAGCATGCGTTGGGTGCGGGATTGCGGGCCCTCACCAATGAGGGCGATTCCTCCGCGGCCCACCGCACGGTACACGGCGTCCTGCGTTTTGGGGCTAACAGCAACGGGCATTTCGCTAGCCTGCCATCCGCGTCGCAGTGAACTTTTGAGCACTGCGCCAACCGCACCGGGCTGACCAGCGATCTGCGAGTATGCGGCACGTTCTGCGCGTCGCCCCAAAATGATGAGGAACGCGAGAACACCACCCAAGACACCGGCGATGATGTAAAGGACGAACCCAACAATGTTGTCGGATGCCAGACCAACGGCAAGCCCAACC
>DASYMY010000534.1:0-2875 GCA_036008825.1 Glaciihabitans sp. | reverse complement strand
ACCGAAACAACCACGTTCTTTACTATCGGGTTGGTGATGATGGCGGCCATCTCCATGTCGGTTCTGATGGAGAGCCGGTACCCACACCGAGCGGGCCTCGCGGTCGATGGTACATCTGCCATTCCAGGTGTTCTCAACCGCGCCCAGTTCGACGAGCACGCGACATTGTGGTTAGCGCGAGCCCGCCGCGAGCGAGATTCTTTGGTGGTTGTATTTCTCGATATCGCCAATCTCGACGACATCAATTCCGCGTTCGGCCGCGCCTATGGAGATCAAGCGATTCTCGCCGTCGCACGCACGATCAGCGAACATGTGCCTTCGGCGGCAGTCGTTGGCTGCGAAGGGGGAATGCACTTTGCAGTCCTCACGACGGCACCGGCGATTGGAAACACCACGGTGGTGGCCCAAAACCTGCACACGGCGCTGGTTGAGACTCCGATCGATGCTGAGGAAGAAATCCGAGCGGTCGCCATCTGTTCAGTGGCGACAACGGATCGCTACGGGTATGACCTTGTGACGCTACGTACAGCAGCCGCAGACGCCCTGGCTGAGGCAACGAGGGTTGGTCCGGGAACCATCACGTTAGCCCGGTAGCGCCCAACTGGAGGGCATGCCGGGCAGGGCGAACGCCGCTTACGGAGCCGCGATAGCGATGGTCAGGGTGTCGCTAGCTGTCTGGCGTGCGTATTCACCCGAGGTGGGCGTCGTCTCCAGAAGAAGCTCGTAGGTCAGCGACAACACGATTGATGTTGCCGCTGGATCCAACGCGGGCAGAACAAATATCTGTGTGTAGGTGTTGGGAGCTTTCATCGGGTACCCGACCCCGAGCGTGGAGACATCCGCAATTGGTTCGGGAGCAGGAAGAGTCCCGGTTGGCCCCGTGACCTGCGCCAAAACACTTGTCTTTGTCAGATACATTTTCTGTCCGTCGTCGCCGGTGAGAGTGCCCGAGACGTTGATGGTGAGTGGCTTGTTCGCGTCTGCTGTCCACTGGTCCATCGGCAGCGTCGAATAGTAGTCAATGGCTAGCGCAATGTTGCCGGCTGACACGGTGTGCTGTGTTGAGCCATTGGCGAGGTCGTTTTCGATGATCTCCATCACCGGAGGCGCCGTGGGGGTCGATGACGCTGTTGGCGTGGCTGCGACTTCCCCTTCCCATGGCGCCGTGCCACATCCCGCGAGGGCTGGGCCCATCGCTAGCACCATCAAGGTGCCAAGAGCGTACGCCCGAGTTCGGTTGCTGATCCGCATTTTTCCCCTTTTTTCCACACTGCAGCTCTCGACGGGCACGTTCATCCGCGTCTTGAGGAAATCCTGAGCAAAAACTGCCACACATTTTGGGACATCCTGAGCATCGTGTTGCAGAATGACTCTAACAAGCCAATCACGGTGGCTCGTATCTCAGATGAATGGACGGGCGGCACACGATGATTGCCAACACAGGTCGGTATGTAAATTCGAACCCGATCGAAACTCGAATGGACGAACTTACTCGCGAATTCATTGATTCGGTCGACGCCCTGCCGAGTTACCGGCCCACCATTGGCTGCGTGATTCCGGCGTATAACGAAGCCGAATCGATTGCTGCAGTGCTCGAATCCCTTCTATCGCAAACCCGTCTCCCGGACATCATTCACGTAATTGTTAACAACACAACGGATGCCACGGTCGAGATTGCTGCTGACTACGCTGGCCCGCATATTCGCGAGATCAACGGAGCCGAACAGTTCACCGAAATTTTTGTCCACGACATCGGAAAGAACCGTGACAAAAAGGTTGGCGCCCTGAACTACGGCTTCACTCTTGTGGAGGGATGCGACTATCTCCTCGGCGTAGACGGCGACACAACCGCAGACCCGACCGCCGTCGAGCATCTCGAAGCAGAGATCAACTCCGATAGCCGCATTGGCGGTATTTCGGCGATCTTCAGTATCGACGACTCCAAGATCAACGGGGTGATTGCGCCATTCCTCATCACAGGACAGCGCACCCAGTTCGCCGCATTCAACATGCAGAACATGCTCCGTGGGCGCAACATGGCAGTACTTGGCGGCCAATTCTCAATCTTCTCCGTGCCCGCCCTTCGCCAGATTATGGAAGAGAACCACCAATCCACACCGTGGGTGAAAGATAGCGAAGTAGAAGACTCGCTCCTGTCGTTGCAGATTAAGAGTGCCGGCTATCTGACAAAAATTAGCGCCCAGGCACGAGCCGATGTGGGTGGCATGACAACGCTCCGAGGACTCGACGCCCAGCAGGTGAAGTGGAACTTCGGTGCAATCGAGCTGATGTGGCCCGGCCAGCGCGGTGACACAAAAGGTCAGCCATTCCACCCCAACCTGCGCCTGCGCTGGCTGGAAAACTTTTCTATGCTGGTCAACGCGTTCACTCGTGTGTTCTTCATTCTGCTGCTGGCCGCATCCTTGTCTATTGGGGCCTTCGTGTTCAGCCCGATCTGGCTGGTTCCGCCGCTCATCGCCGTAATTTTGAACTTGCGTATCGCCTTCTCGATGAAGAAGCGACGTGGCCGTGACATCGCGTTTGCCGCGTTGGTCTTCCCGGCCGAAATCTATATGTGGATTCGTCTCGGTCACTTCCTACGTGCCTGGACTAAATTCCTCAGCAAAAAGCAAACCGACAACTGGGCGGCTCAGGCCAAGGCAGAGCGAGGCTCCGGCAACGGCTTCCTCGTTCCCCTCATCGTTTTCGTTGTGGTCGTAGCATCGCTGTTCTTTGGCTGGTTCCAGTTGTCGGTTGTAGTCCAGTCCACAATCCTGTGGATTGGGTGGCCCATCCTCGGGGTGATCACCGGACTGCAAACTCTGACTATGTTCACCAAGGTGCTTCAGCGCCACCGCGGTTACAAGGTCTAAAA
>DASYMY010000533.1:0-1660 GCA_036008825.1 Glaciihabitans sp. | reverse complement strand
CGTTCCACGTCTACCACACCGACCTCAACCCGGCTGTCATGGCTGAGTTCGCGCACGCCGTCTACCGCTTCGGTCACTCGATGCTGACGGACACGATCTCCCGCACGAATGAGAACGGTTCGACCAACGATGTCTCCCTGTTGGAGGGCTTCCTCAACCCGCCGAAGTACACCGACGGTGGTATCGCGGGTCCTCTGACCTCGGAAGAGGCCGCAGGAAGCATCTTCATGGGAATGAGCGATCAGGTCGGCAACGAGCTCGACGAGTTCGTGACGGACACACTCCGAAACAACCTCCTCGGTCTGCCGCTCGACCTTGCAACGATCAACATGGCTCGTGCCCGTGAGACTGGAGTTCCGTCGCTGAACGAGTTGCGGCGCGAAATCCACAACGCTACCGGTGATGCGCAGCTGACGCCCTACACGAGCTGGTCGGACTTCGCCCAGAACGTGAAGCACCCGGAGTCGGTGATCAACTTCGTCGCCGCGTACGGCACCCACCCGAGCATCACAGGTGCCCCGACGCTGGCTGCGAAGCGGAACGCCGCCCGGTTGATGGTGAGCCCGAACCCGCTCGGGTCACCCCCAGACCTTCCGGCCACCCGTGACATGCTGGACTTCCTCAACAGCGCGGGTATATACGCGAACACGGAGAACGGTGTGAACAACATCGATCTCTGGGTCGGTGGCCTGGCTGAGAAGACCAACCTCTTTGGTGGTCTCCTCGGCAGCACCTTCAACTACGTGTTCGAGAACCAGATGACCGGGCTGCAAAACGGTGACCGGTTCTACTACCTGGCTCGCACGCCTGGCATGAACCTCCGGGCATCCTTGGAAGGCAACTCATTCGCCGAGTTGATGATGCGTAACACCAATGCGCACACCCTCAAGGCCGACGCGTTCGCGACCGCGGACTGCAAGTTCGAGCTGAAGAACCTCGGCAACACCGCGGCGGCGTACAGCGAAGCCACCGGCGGGCCCACCGTCGCTGACGATCCGGCGTCGGAATGCAATGAGAATGCGCTGCTCCTGAGAAAGCCGGACGGGACGATTCAGTACAAGGAGAAGAACTCGGTGGACCCGTCGGGTATCAACGGCCAGTCCGTCTTCAACGGCACGGACGGTGTCAACCGGGTTACCGGCGGCAACGACAACGACACGTTCCTCGGTAACGAGGGTAACGATGTGATTGAGGGCGCCGGTGGTGACGACATCGCGCTTGGCGGTGACGGCGAAGACCGGATCACGGACCTCGCCGGCGACGACATCCAGAAAGGTGGACCCGGTAACGACTACCTGAACGGAGGTATCGGGCTTGACGTCTTGATGGGAGCCGACGGCCAGGACTTCACGAACGGCGGTGCCAACAACAATGCGACATTCGCTGGAGAAGGTAACGACTTCGTGCGGGCCGGAGATGGTACCGACACCTCGTTTGGTGATGGCGGCGACGACTGGATCCAGGGTGGTTCGGGTCAGGACCTCATGATCGGTGACCACGCTGCCCCCTTCTTCGACGATGCGTCGCAGACGAAGCCCGGTAACGACATCTTCATCGGCCAGGTCGGCGAGAACGACTACGACGCTGAGGGTGGTGACGACATCATGACGTCCAACTCCGCTATCGACCGCTACGCCGGATCGGCCGGGTTTGACTGGGC
>DASYMY010000532.1:0-16135 GCA_036008825.1 Glaciihabitans sp. | reverse complement strand
AGAAGATGGACAGCACAACTGCCACCACAATCACCAGAACCGCTGTTTGGGCGCCCCAGATAACACGGGACAGCACGTCGTAGCCGCCGACGGTGGTGCCCCAGATGTGGTCGCCGCCCGGGGGCTGCTGCGCCCCGAAGTTGCCGTCGTCATCTTTCAGCTGCGCGAACCCGTACGGGGCGAGCAACGGCGCGAAAGCGGCAACAAAAAGGAAGAGGCTGCAAATAACGAGACCAACAACGAGCATTCCCCGTTGCAGTCCGACACTCTGTCGAAGTTGATGGACAACGGGAAGGCGTTTCCACCAGCTGTCTTTCCTGGCGGGCCAGGCCGCTGTTGAAGTAGGGGAAGTCATTAGTACCTCACTCGAGGGTCAATGAGCGCCGCAATGATGTCGACGATGAAGTTGGTGAGCGCCACGATCACGGCGAGCAAAGCAACAATGCCCTGCACGGCGACGAAGTCGCGGGCGGCGAGGTACTGGGCGAGCTGGAACCCCAGTCCTTTCCACTCGAAGGTGGTTTCCGTCAACACTGCTCCACCCAGAAGAAGGGCAATCTGGAGACCAATGACGGTGATGATCGGAATAAGCGCCGGCTTGTAGGCGTGCTTACGGACCAGGCGGAACTCGCTAACACCGCGGGAGCGCGCGGCATCAACGTAGTCCATCGACAATGTGCCGATCACGTTGGTACGCACCAAGCGCAGGAACACACCCGCCGTAAGAAGTCCAAGCGCAATACCCGGCAATACCGCGTGGGCGAGCACATCGTTGATGGCGGCGGGGTTGCCGAGCCGGATGGCGTCGATCAGGTAAATACCGGTGGCGCCGTCGAGGGATTGCAGGCTTAGTTCGGTGCGGATTGTTGCTCGTCCGGCGACCGGCAGCCAGCCGAGCCAGACGGAGAAGACCAGCTTCAACATAAGACCAGCGAAGAACACGGGAGTGGCGTACCAGAGAATCGCAACAACTCGAAGGATGGCGTCTGGCCACTTGTCGCGGAAGTATGCCGCGAGCATTCCGAGCGGGATACCCACGATGAACGCGACGATGAGGGCGTAGAACGCCAGCTCAAGGGTGGCAACACCGTAGGTGAGCAGAATCTCAACGACGGGCCGACCGTCGGTGATGGCGTTACCGAAGTTTCCGGTGAATACCTGGCCGAGGTATTCGATGTACTGCACAAAAACTGGCCGGTCGTACCCGGCGGCTTCGATCCGTTCAGCGAGCTGCGCTGCGGTAAGCCGGCCACCGAGGGCGGCGGTAATGGGGTCACCGATGACCCGCATCAACACAAACACCATGCTGACGAGAATAAAAACGGTGGGGATAATCAGCAGGAATCGGACCACGATGTAGCGGCCGAGATTGTTACCTGATTTGGGGGCGCGGGGTTTGCGCAGTGGAGCTGATACTGGCGGCGCAGGGGTGGGCGCTGTTGTGGTCATCACTACCTTTGGGCTGGTTCAGGAAAAGACAAGCGGGGGCGGCCCACAATGATGCGGGACGCCCCCGGTCGACAAGCTGTTAGCTAAAACTCTAACGGGCTCGAGTTAGCCGACGGACATTGTTCCAAAACGGAACTTGAAGGAACCATCAAGGGTAGTGCCCTCAACGTTGGTTCCGGTGACGGCGACCTGCGCGCCCTGAAGCAGCGGCAAGGTGGAGATATCCGCAGCAACTTCTGCCTGGATCTCTTCGATCAACGCGACGCGAGCATCGGGGTCAACTTCAGTCGCCTGAGCGGCGATGAGAGCGTTGACGTCCGCGTCGTCGTAGTGGTTGCCCAGGAAGTTATCCGTGACGAAGAACGGGGTCAGGTAGTTGTCTGCGTCCGAGTAGTCGGGGAACCAACCGAGCTGGTAAGCCGGGTAAACGTCTGCTGTGCGGTCAGCGGAGTACTGAACCCACTCGGTTGACTGCAGGTTGACCGTGAACAGGCCGCTCTCTTCGAGCTGGCTCTTTACCAGGGCGTACTCGTCGCCGGAGGACTCACCGTAGTGGTCGGGGTTGTACTGAAGGTTCAGAACAACGGGCTCGGTGATTCCAGCTGCGGCGAGAATTCCCGCTGCCTTGTCCTCGTCGGGGGCTCCGTCGGTGCCGTAAAGGTCTTTGAAGACCTCGGTTGCTCCGGTCAGGCCCTCGGGAACGAAGGAGTACAGGGGCGTGTATGTGCCCTTGTAAACCTGGTCGGCGAGCTCTTCCCGGTCAACCAGGCTGGCTACAGCCTGGCGGACAGCAAGGGACTTGGCTTCATCAGCTTCGGGAGTCTCTGCACCGAAGGGCTGAGTGTTGAAGTTGAAGACGATGTAGCGGATTTCGCCACCGGGGCCGGTGACCACGTTGACGTCGTCGTTGCCCTCGAGGTCGGCTACGTCCGTTGCTGACAAGTTCTTGTAGGCAACGTCCACTCCGCCTTCCTGCACGTCGAGCTTCAGGTTGGAGGCTTCGGTGTAGTACTTCATCTGAACAACGTCGGTCTCGGGGGCGCCGAGAACTCCGTCGTAGTCAGGGTTGGCCTCGAACGCGATGAGGTTGTTGAAGTCGTAGTCGGTGATGACGTACTGGCCCGCGAATGCGTTGCCGGCGACGATGTCATCGTCAGAGGTGACCTCGGTGGCCGAGAAGACGTCCTCATCAACGATGGGTGCTGCGGGGCTGGAAAGGATCTGTGCGAACGTCTGGTCGTTGCCAGCAAGGAGGTTGAAGACCACTGTGGTGTCGTCAACAACGTCAACGCTGTCGAGGTTGCCAAGCAGTGTCGATGGGCCGTTGTCGGCAGCGATCGTCTTCTGGCGATCAAAGCTGAACTTCACGTCGGACGCGGTCAGCTCATTGCCATTGGCGAACGTCAGTCCTGGCTTGAGGGTGACGGTGTACTCGGTTGGCGAGGTGAACTCAGCGGACTCGGCGATGTCAGGGACAACGTCGGAGGTTCCGGGAATGGAGTTCATTAGGAACGGGTACACCTGGTTCATCACAACGAACGATCCGTTGTCGTAGGAGCCGGCGGGGTCAATGAAGGTGACCTTGTCGGTGGTACCAATGATGAGCGGGGTGTTGCCGTTGGAACCACCGGTGGAACCGGAGTCGTCGCCAGCCGCGCAGCCCGCAAGGGTAAGTGCGAATACGGCCGTGCCGGCGATTGCGCCCAGTGTGCGGGCAGATTTTTTGGATCCGGATGTCATATCCGTATACCTCTTCCTCAGTGCTATCAGGGAATGCAAGTGGGCAGGCGTATGCCATGAACACTTTGCTGTGACTCAGGTCTAACACACGCAAACGGGCCTGAAGAGGCAAACACGTGAGAGCGCGACTATTGGTTACATGAACGAAACATGCGGATTTCTCGGCTGGAAAGCGAACACCCCGCGTTAGTCGTCACTCGTTGCGCAAAGTGCGGCGTTCCTGCTCGACGTTCATCAGGTCGCGTTGAATTCGTTTGTACCGCTCCGGATCAGCGGCGGCATCGGTGCGCTGAAGTGAACCAAGCAGGTCGGCTTTCGCCCGCATCAAATCCAACTGAACGAGGGATGCCGCCACCTCGCGGCAGTAGGCGGCTATCTGCTCGGCCCGCTGCGGAATCGGCGCAATGGCCAACTGCTGAACCAGAGTGGCAAACGGTGCCGGAACTTCGCGAACCACTGCGGCGACCCAATCGGGTGCCTCCAGGGAGTCGAGGCTGACGGCAATGGCGTCGCGGACGACGGCCAGGGTGGGGTTCGCGAATGACACCCGGGTGGCCCGGGCAACCAGGTCACGACCCACATCGGTGGGGTGCTGCAGCATCGCCATTAGCGCGTCACGCTCTAATCGGGTGGCCTGGTCGGTGGGCAGGTCCATGATGGACGGGCCGCTTTCTTCCGGAAGTTCGATAACGGCGCCGCCCCGGTCGTAGTCGTCGCTCGGTCCGTACTCGCGCGTTTCTCCCCCGGAGTGAGACCCGCGGGAGCCCTCTGCCGAGGAGTGCCACGCATCGTTTGCCTCATCAACCGGTCCGGCAACCGTGCGCGCGTCAGGGCGAGTTGGTGGGGCCAGGGTCGCTACCGCTCCGCGGTGGGTGGCGCTGTTCGGACGGGTGGCACCGTCCGTGGCAGATTTAGTAGGCGTGGAGCGGGCGGAGGCAACGGCCCGGGTGACCTCACTCGGGTCCATTCCCAACCAGCCGGCGAGGTTGCGGGAGTACCCGATCCCCATGGCTTGATCACGGATGCCCGCAACAACGGGTGCGGCAGCGCGCAGGGCAGCGACCCGTCCCTCCACTGTTTCAAGGTCGTGACCGGCGAGGGTTCGGCGAATCATGAACTCGAACATGGGTTTGCGCGTGGTGACCAGCCGGCGGACGGCGTCGTCGCCGCGGTGCAGCCGCAGATCGCACGGATCGAGTCCGTCGGGCGCGACGGCGACAAAGGTTTGCGCGGCGAAGCGTTGCTCTTCGCTGAATGCGCGGCTGGCTGCTTTTTGACCGGCTTCGTCGGGGTCGAAAGTGAAGATGACCTCGCCGGTACCGGTGGTATCCGCATTAGCAACGTCTCCGAGCACACGCCGAACAATTTTGACGTGGTCGACTCCAAAGGCGGTGCCACAGGTGGCCACGGCGGTGGTCACACCGGCGAGGTGGCAGGCCATCACGTCGGTGTAGCCCTCCACAACAACGATCTGACGGCCGCGGGCAACATCGCGTTTGGCCAGGTCAAGCCCGTAGAGCACCTGGCTCTTGTGGTAGACGGGAGTTTCGGGAGTGTTGAGATATTTGGGACCGGTGTCGTCGTCTCTCAGCTTGCGCGCACCGAAGCCCAGGGTTTGGCCGGTGACGTCGCGGATGGGCCAGACGAGGCGCCCACGGAATCGGTCGTACGCACCGCGGTCGCCCTGACCGAGGAGCCCTGCCGTGATCAGTTCGGCTTCGGTGTAGCCCAGGGTTTTGAGATGTTTACCCAGGGCGTCGTAGGACTTTGGGGCGTAGCCCACCCCAAATCGTTGGGCGGCAGCTGGGTCAAACCCCCGCTGGCCAAGGAAGACTCGGCCGAGTTCCGCTTCGGGGGTTGCCAACTGTGCGATGAAGTAGTCTTCGGCGGCCTTGTTGGCAGAGAGAATGCGTGCCCGGTTGCCGTGGTCGGTTGCGGGACCACCATCTTCGTAGTGCAGTTCGTAGCCGAGGCGAGCCGCCATCCGCTCGACCGCTTCGGAGAAAGTGACGTGGTCCATCTTCTGCAGGAAGGTGAAGACGTCGCCGCCCTCCCCGCAGCCAAAGCAGTGGTAGAAACCCACCTGGGGCCGAACGTGGAAGCTGGGACTGCGTTCTTCGTGGAAGGGGCACAGGCCCTTCATCGAACCAACGCCCGCGTTTTTCAGCGTCACGTAGTCGCCAACGATATCGGCCAGGTTTGTGCGCGACCTAACCTCGTCAATGTCATTTCGTCGGATTAGGCCAGCCACGGTTTGATTCTACGTTCGTCCGTGCCCGCTCGCTGGCGCTGCGCACGCCGGTGGAGGCGGCGCACACCTCACACCCTGTGGAGGAACGGCGGGATTAGTTCGCCTGAACCAAACGGGTGTGCCAGGCAATCGCGGACTGGTCGGTGAGCGAGGCAACCTGGTCAACAACAACCCGTTTGCGTTCGGCGTCGGTGACGGCGTTGTTCCATTCGGCGGCGAAGCCGAGGTCAAGAACGGCCGGCCCTCCGGCAAGCAGCACATCAGCCAGTTCGGTCAGCATTTCTCGTTGTTCGGTGTAGATCGGCTGACGGGCGTTGGTCGACATTACAAAGGCGGCAACAATGCCTTTGAGCACCGCAATCTCGGCTTGAATTTCTCGGGGAACCACCACGTTCGACCGAAAGCGCACCAGGGACTCCTGCGGGTACGCCTCCCTGGTCGCTGTAGTTGCTGCAGCGGCGAATCGCCCGATGAGTTCACTGGTGAGGTTTTTGAGTCGGCCTTGTGCGCGCGGTGAGCCGTCGTAGCTGTCGAGCCAGATCTCCAGGCGGTCCAATCGATCAAAGGCGGCAATCAACTCATCGTGGGTGATCTCTCCCCCGATCCAGACGAACATTGAGTCGACCAGATCGTTGTGGTTGACTCGCGCGCTGAGCGCCTCAACATCGATGTATCCGCTGACAATGGCGTCTTCGAAATCGTGCACCGAGTAGGCGATGTCGTCGCTGAGGTCCATCACCTGGGCTTCAACGCAACGCCTGCGGTCGGGAGCTCCGGCACGGAGCCACTCGAAGGCGGCAACGTCTT
The DNA here is from genome assembly GCA_036008825.1 of Glaciihabitans sp. Lineage (GTDB taxonomy): Bacteria > Actinomycetota > Actinomycetes > Actinomycetales > Microbacteriaceae > Glaciihabitans. The sequence continues at coordinate 9,888 of DASYMY010000532.1, read as the reverse complement.
CGGAATAGAACCCAAACTTGCTGCGACCGCTGGGGTCGGCGACGCCTTGGGCGGCCGGCCACGGGTATTTGCAGCTGGCATCGAGGCTGGCACGGGTGAGGTTCAGCCCATAGCTGCGCCCGCCCTCGTCAAACACTTTTGGCTCGATGCGAGTCAGCAGGCGCAGCGTTTGCGCGTTACCTTCAAACCCCCCGATATCGGTGGACCATTCGCTGAGCGCACGCTCCCCATTGTGACCAAACGGCGGATGCCCCAAATCGTGGGCGAGACATGCCGTGTCAACAACGTCGGGGTCCAGTCCCAAGCTCGACGCGAGCTCCCGCCCTACCTGCGCGACCTCTAACGAGTGGGTCAGCCGGTTACGGGCAAAGTCGAGACCAGCCGCGGGGCTGAGAACCTGCGTTTTTGCCGCCAGGCGCCGCAAGGCACTGGAGTGCAGGAGGCGGGCACGGTCACGGGCGAAATCGCTGCGGGGGCTCGAGTGTGTCTCGGGCAGCCATCGCACGGCATCCGCTGGTTCGTATTTCGCCGTTACCGTGCTATCCGCCACTGGTATTCAACTCCGCCTCGGTTAGTGCTGCCCTGTGGGTTTCGTGCAGGTCTTGACTGTCGAGCCACTTATCGGGCAGGGACGGCTTTTTGGGTGTTCCCGCACGGCCACGCTGGCCTTCTGCGTCTTTGCCCGGGTAGGGCTGCTCCCAGTCGAGGGTGCCCAACAGATCGTCGAGCTGCGCAAGGGAGCTGACCATCGCGAGGTTCGCGCGAAGGTCACCGCCAACGGAGTAGCCCTTGAAGTACCAGGCAACGTGTTTGCGAATGTCGCGGCAGGCGCGGTCCTCGTCTTCGAAGAACTCGGTGAGCAGTTCGGCGTGGCGCTTGAAAGCGCGGGCGACGTCGCCGAGCCCGGGCTGCGCTGTCACGCTTTCGCCACGGAACGCTGCGGCCAGGTCGCCAAAGAGCCAGGGCCGGCCGAGGCAGCCGCGCCCAACCACTACTCCGTCGCAGCCGGTTTCGCGCACCATTCGTAGTGCATCCTCAGCACTCCAAATGTCGCCGTTGCCGAGCACAGGAGTTCCGGTAATAGTGTTTTTGAGAGTCTCGATCGCAGACCAGTCCGCGGTTCCGGAGTAGAACTCGGCGGCGGTGCGAGCATGGAGGGCGATACTGGCCACCCCTGCACCTTCGGCTGCTTTGCCTGCCTCGAGGTAGGTCAAGTGATCGGAGTCGATCCCTTTACGCATTTTCACGGTCAAGGGGATGTCGCCGGCGGCACCAACAGCGCGTTCAACGATCTCGCGGAAGAGCCCCAGCTTCCAGGGCAGGGCGGCGCCGCCGCCTTTGCGAGTGACTTTGGGTACGGGGCATCCGAAATTCAGATCAATGTGGTCAGCGCGGTCTTCAGCAACAAGCATGGTGACCGCTTCGGCAACGGTTTTGGGGTCAACCCCGTAGAGCTGGATGCTTCGCGTGGTTTCCGATTCGTGGTGCCGAATCAGCCGCATGCTCTCAGGGGTGCGTTCCACCAGCGCCCTGCTGGTGATCATTTCGCTGACGTAGAGGCCGGCGCCGTACTCGCGACACAGTCGCCGAAACGCGGTGTTGGTGATGCCGGCCATGGGGGCGAGCACCACGGGAACGTCAAGTTCGAGGGAACCAATTCGCAACGGCGGCACGATTCCGGGAATGACGGAAGCGGAGTTGTCGTTGGGAGCAGCAGGGGCCGTAAGAGTGGACATTGGGTCAATTCTCCCAGAAACTTGCCCGACTCACTGTTTGTGCCCCCAGAGCCGCCGTTGAAAGGACAACCGAGACCATGACCGAACCGTCACAGCCAGCCCCAGTGGGACGCACACGAGTTGCTGAGGACGCTGAGGCGCGCGGTATCAACATCGAGTTCACCTCCCGGCCGGCCGCAGAATCCCTCGAGGCGGCCGCCGAGCTTCTCGGTATCACTCCGGCAAATCTCGTCAAAACTCTGGTAGTGAAACGGCACGACGGCACATACCTTTTTGCGCTCATTCCCGGTGATCGTCAGATCTCGTGGGGCAAGCTGCGCGGTGTTGTTGGGGTGAACAAACTACGAATGCCCGATGCGGATGCCGCACGTGCGGCCACCGGCTACGAACGTGGCACCATCACCCCGCTGGGCAGTGCGAGCAAGTGGCCGGTCTACGCCGACTCCAGCATCGTCGGCGAACGCATCGCCATGGGTGCCGGCGAGCATGGACTGAGCGCGTGGGTGCACGCGGACGAGCTGATTACCGGCCTTGACGCGACCGTCGCCGACATCAGCGAACTGGTCGCCTAAAGTCCCGAAAAGGCGAGTTCCTGAACGGGTTTAGATCTCTCCGGAGTCGAGCAGCTCTTTGACCAGCGCTTGCTCGCTTTGCGCGGGCACTTCGCAGACGTCTCCCTCACAGACCACCCCGGGCGCGCCCAGAATGCGTAGGGGTGCTGAGGCCTCCACTAGCGCACTTCCGCTTTCTCGTTGCGAACCTGCTCAAGAACGCTGGTGAATGCGGTGGGGTCTTGCGCACCGGAGACACCGTACTTGCCGTCGATAACAAAGAACGGAACACCCTGAATGCCGTACTCCTGCGCCTGTGCGACATCCGCTTTCACGTCGGACAAAAACTCTTCTGTCTCTAGAGCGCGAACAACAGCGGTGCGGTCAAGGCCGATCTCGGCGGCCAGATCGGCGAGGTCCTCAATGCGGCCAACGTGTTTACCGTCGACGAAATAGGCCTTCAGTAGGCGCTCTTTCATGTCGATCTGGCGCCCAACGGACTTGGCGTAGTGGAGTAGCTCGTGCGCCTTGATGGTGTTGGTCTGGTGAACGGTCTCGTAGTGGTAATCGAGTCCGACATCGGCGGCAATGCCGGTGACGTTCTCCAGCATCTTCTCGACCTGGTCGAGCGGGAGTCCCTTGCGCTGGCTGAGATAGTCAACGGGGGTTCCCTCGAAGTCAACCGGGGTGTCGGGGGCGAGCTCGAAGGAGTGGTACTCCACCTCAACGTCGCCGTCGAATTCGGCGACACCCGCTTCAAATTTGCGTTTTCCGATGTAGCACCAGGGGCACTGAACGTCGGACCAAATGTCAACCTTGATAGTTTCACTCACGGGCAGGTCAACGCTGCGACAGGTGTTGAAATTCCCGTCCGGGTGAGAAATTTTGGTGGGTGGGCTCGCCTGTGCGAGCCCACCCGCACCGCTTAGGCTCCGACGAGCTGTTCGGCGAGATATCCGGTGAGGCGGTCGAGCGAGACGCGCTCCTGCGCCATGCTGTCGCGTTCGCGGATGGTTACGGCGTTGTCGTCGAGCGAGTCGAAGTCAACGGTGACGCAGAACGGGGTTCCGATCTCGTCCTGGCGACGGTAGCGGCGTCCGATCGCTCCGGCGTCGTCGAAGTCGATGTTCCAGTACTTCCGCAGATCCGCCGCGACCGACTTGGCCAGCGGGGTGAGGCGTTCGTTGCGAGACAGCGGAAGAACCGCAACCTTGATGGGGGCCAGGCGACGGTCCAGGCGCAGAACCGTGCGCTTGTCGACTCCGCCCTTGGTGTTGGGAGCTTCGTCCTCGGAGTACGCGTCAACCAAGAACGCCATCAGGGCGCGGGTGAGTCCGAACGCGGGCTCGATGACGTAGGGGAACCAGCGTTCGTTCTTGGTCTGGTCGAAGTACGACAGGTCGGTGCCGGAGGCTTCGGAGTGGGTTTTGAGGTCAAAATCGGTACGGTTGGCGATACCCATCAGCTCGCCCCACTCGCTACCGGCGAAACGGAAGCGGTACTCAACGTCCACCGTGCGGTCGGAGTAGTGCGACAGCTTTTCTGCGGGGTGTTCGTAGAGGCGCAGGTTGTCGGGTGAGATACCCAGGTCGAGGTACCACTGGTGCGAGGCGTCAATCCAGTACTGGTGCCACTCTTTGTCTGTACCGGGCTCAACGAAGAATTCCATCTCCATCTGCTCGAACTCGCGGGTACGGAAGATGAAGTTTCCTGGGGTGATCTCGTTGCGGAAGCTTTTGCCGATCTGGGCAATACCAAAGGGAGGCTTCATCCGCGCGGAGCCAAGCACATTGGCAAAGTTCACAAAGATGCCCTGCGCGGTCTCGGGGCGAAGGTAGGCCATACCCTCTTCGTTGTCGACCGGTCCGAGGAACGTCTTGAGTAGACCGGAGAAGTTCTGCGGCTCGGTCCAGTTGCCGGGCTGGCCGGTGTCGGGGTCACGGATATCCGCCAGCCCGTTGACGGGAGGGTGACCGTGCTTCTCTTCGTACGCTTCGAGCAGGTGGTCGGCGCGGTACCGCTTGTGGGTGTGCAGCGACTCGACCAGCGGGTCGGAGAAGACCTCAACGTGCCCGGATGCTTCCCACACTTTGCGGGGCAAAATGACGGAGGAGTCGATACCAACGATGTCGTCGCGGCTTTGGACCATAAACTGCCACCACTGGCGTTTGATGTTCTCTTTGAGCGCGGTACCGAGGGGGCCGTAGTCCCACGCGGATCGGGATCCGCCATAGATTTCACCGGCTTGGTAGACGAAACCCCGTCTCTTGGCGAGAGCGATAACGGCGTCGAGGGGGTTGGGCGTGGCCACGTAGTACTCCTGTATAGACACCCGAGCTGGGTGCCCGGTCAAATGTGAAATCCCCAGCCTAGCGGCGACGGCCAATAAGGCCGTCACCAACGGTCGCGGTGTTCGTACACTAAGGCCATGCTTTGCGCCTCTGACCGGCTCTCCCCCGCCCCACGCCGAATTCTTATCGCCGGCGTCACCGGGGTGGGCAAGTCGGTGCTCGCGCAGCGGATCGAAGCAAGCACCGCAATCCCCTACAGCGAGCTCGATCGGCTCTACCACGGCCCCAATTGGACCCAACGCACCACTTTTCTGGCGGATGTCTCCGAGCTCGCGAACAACGACGCTTGGGTGACCGAGTGGCAGTACCGCAGCGCCCGGGTAATTCTTGAACCGGCCGCTGACACTCTGGTGTGGCTCGACTTTCCTTTGCCCATTGTGCTGCTGCGACTCATCCGCCGCACGGTGTGGCGCAGGCTCACCCACCACACGCTGTGGGCAGGCAATACCGAACCACCGTTATGGCATTTTGTCTCCGGTAAAGACAACGTGCTGCGGTGGGCTATCCGCAGTCACAGCAGCTACCGCACGACCATTCCCGCGCTGGCCGCAGCGAACCCACAGTTACGGGTGGTGCAGCTGCGTCGCCCGGCCGAGGCACAACGGTGGCTCACGGCGCTGAGCCGGTCAGAAACTTAGCCAGCGAGTCTGGCCGTCCAGCGGAAGTCACTCCACTGCAGATCCAGCGGCGGCAGACCATCAACGGCCGGGTCGGTGGCGTAGAACTGCACCGACCACTGGCGGGAGTCGTCCGTCACCGGCTCGGAGGCCGCCGGTGATTCTGGGGTGAAACCGACGAGAGTGTCGCGCAAAGCGACCGCTTCTTCTTCGGTCGCCTCGCCGCCCATTACCGTTTGCAGTCGCGCGATGTCACCGCCAACCAGCGCAGAGCGCAAGACGTCAACGTAGTTATTAATCGAGAGCTCATTTTCGGACGGGTCGGTGGCTAGCAGCTCCGCCGGGAAGTCCGCAGCGGCGGCAGCCACGGCAACATCTGAGTAGTCCGTGGTGAACTCAAACGGTAGTGGACCGTTAAAAGTCACCGAGATGGTGTCAAACGACGCAATTTGTCCAGCCCCCGGCGCAATACTAAATCCGAGGAAGCGGATGTCTCCCCCCTCGAGTGTGTACGGCAGGGTGACGGGTTCAGCAGCCCACACGGGCAACTCACCTTCGACCGGCTCGGTCTCTGTCGCCGTTTCGCTCAGGTAGATCAGTGGGGCGACGGGTGTGCCGTTGTCATCCACGTCGATCGCGGTAATCGTGACGGGCCACGGGGAGTTGTTGCGAATCCACCCAGCTTGGGTGCGCAATGGGGTTTCCGCGGTAGCGACAGCGGTGACACTAGCGGCTCCGCCGAGCGCAAGTCCCGTGGAGGTTGCGAGCGCGAGAACCGCGACAACGCCTCCGCCCACAAAAAGTAGGAAAACGAGGAAAGTGATTAGTGCGATTTTTTTGTTCATCGTGCGCTCTTCCTATTTAGATGGCGCATCGACGGCACCCCCGAATCGACGATTTCTCGAAGCGTACAGTGAGACCGCTTCCCACAGCTGTTGGCGGCCGAAGTCCGGCCACAGCGTGTCGAGGAAAACCATCTCGGCATAAGCACTCTGCCACAGAAGGAAGTTGCTTGTTCGCTGCTCCCCCGAGCTGCGCACAAACAGATCTACGTCGGGCATGTCGGGTGAGTACAACGCTTTTTGGATGGTTTTCTCGCTAATTCCCGAGGGTTTGAGCTTTCCCGCGGCAACGTCATCCGCAATTTTGCGCACCGCATCGGCGATCTCCGTACGCCCGCCGTAGTTCACACACATGGTCAACGTGAGCACATTGTTACCGCGGGTGAGCTGTTCGGCAAATTGCAACTCTTTGATAACGGAGGTCCAGAGGCGCGGTTTTCTACCCGCCCACTGAACACGCACACCCCACTCGTTGAGTTGATCGCGTCGGCGATGGAGTACGTCTCGGTTGAACCCCATCAGAAACCGCACCTCGTCGGGTGAGCGCCGCCAGTTCTCGGTCGAGAACGCGTACACGCTGAGGTGTTTGACGCCGATTTGGATCGCGCCGGCGACAACGTCGAGCAACGCCGCCTCGCCGGCCTTGTGCCCCTCGACACGCGGCAGTCCGCGACCGTTTGCCCACCGACCGTTGCCGTCCATCACCACAGCGACATGGTGCGGCACCGCTGCGCGGGGCAGCTCCGGCGGGTAAACGCCGGTCCAGTCGAGAGGTTTGAACGGGACAGCATCGGGGTGAGTGGTGGGAACAGGTGTCATGTGGATGCTCCGGCGCGCGGTTGATCGGTGGGTGGGGTGGCACTGGGCAGAGCGCGGCGGGTGTCGGGGCTCCGATCCACGTGTTGCAGCGATCTCAGCCCACGTTCGAGGTGAAATTGGGTATAGGCGGCGACAACACCGCTGGCCTGGTTGCGGGTGCGTTCGGCTGATTCGTCTGCGGCGCCCCAATCGCCCGCGAGCAGACTTTGCAGCAGGTCGAGGGTGGCAGCATCGAGCCTGGGCGCTCCGGGCGGGGCGACAGCGTCGGCTACAACTCCACCCATCTGCACCACAAACACGGAGTGCGGACCGGGGGCGCCGGTCAGCGCGCAGTCAACGAAGCTGGGCGCCCAGCCGGCGATGGACAGCGAGCGCAGCAGGTAGGAGTCGAGGGTGAGGCTGGCGGCGTGTTCGCGCCGTGACAGGGATCTCAGCGCGCCGACCAAAAGGAGGTATTGCTGGAGGCTGCCGTCGTCGTCGGTTACTTTGTCTGCCGTCTCGACCATGGCGGTTGCAGCGGTGTAACTGGCGTAGTCGGAGGCGATCGCAGCGCCGTACGCTCCGAGCGATTCGGCTTGGGTAATGATGTCGAGGGTGCGGCCTTCAAAAAGCTGCACATCGGCCACCATAAATGGCTCCAAGCGGGAGCCAAATTTTGATGCCGTACGGCGCACACCCTTGGCGACGGCACGAATCTTTCCATGTTCGCGGCTGAGCATGGTCACAATACGGTCGGCTTCCCCCAATTTATGGGTCCGAAGCACAACAGCTTCGTCACGGTAGAGGGGCACCTGTCCAGTATCCCTCGCCCGGGTGACAATGGAGGTGGGGCAAACCGTTGGGAAACACAATGGCAGAAATTCTTGTTACCGGGGCCACCGGCCGGCTCGGACCCAGTGTGGTCTCTGCGCTGGCCGAACGGGGCAACGATGTGCGCTCGCTCAGCCGCAAGCTGGGGCCTCGAGTTGTCACCGGAGACCTCGTAACCGGGGAAGGTGTGCGAGACGCCCTCGCGGACGCATCAATTGTGATGCACTTGGCGACCGGTCACAACGACGCCAAAGCGACCGGAAAGCTGGTGGACGCGGCCAGTGCTGCCGGGGTTCGGCATCTGATTTATATGTCCATTGTCGGGGCGGATGCCATCCCGTTGTCGTATTACAAAACCAAGTCCACCGCCGAGCATGTGGTTGAGAACAGCGGCTTGCCGTACACGATCCTGCGTACCACTCAGTTTCATTCCTTTGTCGACAACCTCTTCCACGCCGAGAGCCGCCTTCCCGTTCTGCCGATTCCCACGATCGATATCCAACCCATCGACGTGGCGGATGTCGCGTGGGCTCTGTCCGACATCGCTGAGGGGGCGCCCTCCGGCCACGTCCCCGATTTGGGCGGACCAGAGATACTTGCGGCCAACCAGCTCGCCGAGATGTGGGTGAAAGCGCGGCACATTCATCGCAAAATTGTTTCTCTGCCTGTTCCGGGCCGAGCTTTCGCAGCGTTCCGCGCCGGAAACCATTTGGTTCCCACCAACCGATCCGCCGGAATCACCTTTGGGGAGTACCTGCAGCGGGCGCAAGACCCCCGCGCGTGATACAAACAAAGCGTGACTGCCGCGCTCTTTATTACCCCACTCTGGATTGACATCACGGCGGTGGCCATTGGCGCGCTCCAGGGGGCGCTGACTGCCGCCCAGTTTCGCAGTCGCAAGCTGGATCTACTAGGTGTTGCGATCATTGGTATCGCCACCGGTTTCGGCGGCGGTTTGCTGCGCGACATCCTCCTTGTGGAGGTACCGGCGACCCTGCAGAGCAACTGGTACCTTCCAGTGGCCGCTGCCGCCGCCATGGTGGGCATGCTCTTGGAGCGAGTATTCACCCGGTTGAACGCCACCATCACCATCCTTGACGCGCTGACCATTGGGCTCTTCGGCGCAATTGGTACTACCAAAGCGCTGGCCTGGGGCCTCCCAGAAGTGCCCGCCATATTTGTGGGTGTTGTCTCAGCCGTTGGTGGGTCGATTTTGCGCGACATTTTGCTGAATCTGCCGATCGCGTTGATGCACGTCGGCTCGCTGTACGCCGTCGCCGCCCTTCTCGGCAGCTCCACCTTGGTAGTCATGATGGCCTTTGGGGCGCCGATCTTCGTTTCGGCCGTCGTCTGCGTTGCTGTCACCTTCAGCGTTCGGGTTCTGGCGGTGTTCTTCAACTGGAGTTTGCCTGAGCAGCGCAGATTAGAGCGTTTACCCCGAATACCGCGGATGCCACAGATCCCGCGGCTCCCACACCTCACCCGCCTGTCGCGGAACCCGCGCACACCGCGGCCGTCGCGCGGCAGCGTTCCGCCGGTGCCACGCACCCTCCGCCGTCGCCCCTGAGGGCTGGCGGAGGCTGCGTGGTACGTCGGCTGTTAGACGGCGACGAGTTCGCGGTCGCCGGTTGCGGCGCGCACCGCGCGGTTGACCGCCGAGACAACAGCCTTCAGGGATGCCGTCGAGATATCGGCGTCAATTCCGACACCCCACAGGGTTTTGCCGTTGACTCGCAGTTCCACGTAGGCCGCAGCGTATGCGTCTCCCCCGGCGCTGAGAGCGTGCTCGACGTAATCGAAGAGTTCAACTTCGATGCCCTGGGCAGACATGATGCTGAGAAACGCGGCGATGGGACCGTTGCCCGTTGCGTTGGCGGCCATGCTCTCGTCACCAACACGCAGCTGCGTCTCGAGCGAGACCACACCGCTCATATCGCTTGAGGTGTTCATTCGGGTCAGCTCAAAACGACCCCATTTGTCTTCGGGACGATCCGCCGGAGCCGGCAGGTACTCGTCCTGGAAGATGGACCAGATTTCGTCGCTGGTGACTTCGCCACCCTCGGCGTCGGTGCGAGCCTGAACAACACCACTGAACTCAATTTGCAGGCGACGGGGCAGATCAATGGCGTGGTCGGTCTTCAGCAGGTAGGCGACTCCGCCCT
>DASYMY010000531.1:0-1802 GCA_036008825.1 Glaciihabitans sp. | reverse complement strand
GCGGGCGGAAACGACATCATTCGTCCGGGCGCCGACCCCGATGAAATCGCGGCACGGTTAGACGTTGCAGTTGGACGCTTGCGTTCAGCTGGCGCCACCGTTGTTGTGTTCACGGGCCCCGATATCGGTATGACTCCCGTGTTGAGTCGATCCCGCGGGAAGGTTGCAATCTACAACGAGAACCTGAGGGCGTTAGCGTTGCGTCATGACGCCGTTGTCGCTGACATGTGGGCATTGCGGCAACTCCGTGACCCGCGCATGTGGGCACCAGATCGACTGCATTTCTCGCCCATTGGTCACAACACTGTCGCCCGAATGGTGCTGGATACTCTTGCTGTAAACAACGACCTTGTCCCCTACGATCCTGATCCGCTTCCCCGCACCGCATGGCGCGCTGCTCGTGTTGAAGACATCGGGTGGGCCCGAGAACATTTGATGCCTTGGGTTATCCGCCGAATTCGCCACCAGTCCTCTGGCGACAACATCCTTCCGAAACGGCCAGATTTCCTCGACAAAAAGAACTAGCGAGGCCGCTACTCGCCCAGGTTCCTACGACATAACAATGCCGCTCGGGCAGAACCCGAGCGGCATTATTATGTCGTGCTGAATCGCGTTAGCGTCCGAAGTTGGACGCGGCAGGGCAGTCGAACGGGTCGCGTGCGGCCAGACCTACCCGGTTGAGGTAGGCGATGACGATTCCGTAGGACTCCATGAGGTTCGCCTGCGTGTACAGGATCCCCTTGTTCTCGCAGTATTCCTGCACAATTTGACCAGCCCGGCGAAGGTGCGGTCGGGGCATGCTGGGGAAGAGGTGGTGCTCGATCTGGTAGTTCAGTCCGCCCATAAAGATGTTCATCGCGAAGCCACCACGAATGTTGCGGCTGGTGAGAACCTGGCGGCGAAGGAAGTCAACCTTGCTGTCCTTGGGCAACTGCGGCATTCCCTTGTGGTTCGGGGCGAAGGACGCACCCATGTACACACCAAACACGGCCATCTGAACCCCAACAAAGGCGAACGCCATGCCAAGGGGAAGAAGGGAGAAGATGACGGCGAGGTATCCGACATTGCGCACAAGAAGGAGAGTGATTTCCAACCAGCGCTTGTCTACTTTGCCCGGGCTGAACACGGTTTTGAATGCTTGGGCGTGAAGGTTGAGGCCCTCAAGCGTGAGGGCGGGGAAGAACAACCAGCCCTGCTTCCGCATGATTAGGCGGGACACACCCTTGAGCTGACGTGCATGCTCTTCCTGAAAGATGATGAAGTCCGGTTCGATATCAGGGTCTTTCCCGACGGTGTTCGGATTGGCATGGTGTCGTGAGTGCTTGGTCATCCACCAGGAGTAGCTGATTCCGACAAACAGATCCGCGATGATTCGTCCGGCGGTGTCGTTGGCTTTACCTGAGGTGAAAACTTGGCGGTGTGCTGCCTCATGGGCAACAAACGCGTATTGCGTGAAGAGAATACCCAGAACTGCGGCGATGATCAGCTGGAACCAGCTGTCGCCCAACAGAGCAAAACCAACCCATGCGCCTGCCATGGCGATGGTAATGATTGCAAAGTTAATGATGTAAAAAGTGCGTGTGCGCTGCAATAACCCTGCTTCGCGAATGGTACTCAGCAACGCGGCAAACTCGGAGGTGGGGTTTTTGACACCCCGTGGTCCGGTGCGGATGATGCGCGGTGCGTTCGCGGCGGGAGTTGAACCAGTCACGGGACCCCTGAACAGTGTGTGACTTCCCAGCCGGTGGTGCGAGCGGTTGCTCTGACGGATATGTGGAAGCTTAGGGCGGGTTACTGAGAAA
>DASYMY010000530.1:0-3251 GCA_036008825.1 Glaciihabitans sp. | reverse complement strand
CCTCCACACTATGAGGGGTTCCTGAAAGTTTTCAGAACGTGCCCTGAACAGCTCTTTGTGCCGGAACTAGTTGCTGATGGTGAGGATGCCGTCCGGCGCGATCTCTGCCAGGCGCGGTTCCCAGCTCTCGCGGATCGCGCTGTCGGCGGCTCCCGGCGCGGGGGTGAGCTGAACCTCGAGGAAGTCATTGCTGAGGTCGTCGGGGACGGACCCGGGAGTGCTGGCCCAGATGACACGGGTGTTGCTGAGGGTGGAGTCATCCGCTCCCATCCAGAGCAGATCGAAGCGGGCATCGGTGACGCCATCGGTGGTGGACAGACCAATGCTGCCGGTGTCGACTAGCAGTTCAACGTGCAGGCGAACGCGGGAGTTCTCTTCGCGGCCGCTCATCCAGGTGATGAGATCGTCGGCGGTCTCTTCGACCTGTGCCTGGGGGAGACCGGGAACCATTGCGAAGGTGACGTAAGCGTGCGCGTTCGGCGACTGAGAGGTAGTGGTTTCGGCGGCGAGAAAGGAGGAGCTGACGAAACGGTCAACACCCGGGAGGGTTTCGGCGTAGGTGGTGATGCTGTCGATTCCACGTTGGGTGCTGTTCATCACGGGAGCGATGAGTACCTGGGAGACCGCGTACCAGGTGAGCGCGACGAAGCCGCCGAGGGCAATCACGATTGCGACCACCGCGGCCAGAATTCGTAAAGTCTTCTGGCCGCGCGGCACCTCCTGTTGAGGTGCACTGTGGTCGAGATCGCCGAGGGTTGTCATGCCCCCATCATTGCTGACATCCGCTTACTTCAGTTTGTCGCTAATGATTTGCATCACTGAGGTGTCGGCGAGAGTGGTGGTGTCACCAATTTCGCGGCCCTCTGCGACGTCTTGCAGGAGGCGTCTCATGATTTTGCCTGAGCGGGTTTTGGGTAGTTCGGCGACGATAAAAACGCGACGAGGTCTCGCGATGGCACCAATTTGCTCGACCACGTGGGTGCGCAGCAGTTCGCTGGCCTCGTCTGCGGTTTGGGCGGACTGCTGGCGCGACTTGAGAATGACAAAAGCGACAACGGCCTGACCGGTTGCTTCATCGGCGGCGCCCACCACTGCTGCTTCGGCGACGATCGGGTGCGAGACCAGAGCGGATTCGATTTCGGTGGTGGACAGGCGGTGGCCGGAGATGTTCATCACGTCGTCGACACGTCCGAGTAGCCAGATGTCGCCGTCACCGTCGACGTGTGCTCCGTCGCCGGCGAAGTATTTCCAGCTGGTCTCGTTCGAGAACTTCGACCAATAGGTTTCCTTGAAGCGGTCGGGGTCACGCCAGATTCCGCGCAGCATGGACGGCCAGGGTTCGGAGACCACGAGTAGGCCACCGTTGGGCGGATCCACGCGGGCACCGTTATCGCCGAGGATGTCGATTTTGATGCCGGGGATAGGAACTTGGGCTGAGCCCGGTTTCAAGGTGGTAATTCCGGGCATGGCCGCGATCATGATGGCGCCGGTTTCGGTTTGCCACCAGGTGTCAACGATTGGAGTGGTGCCACCGCCGATGACATCGCGGTACCACACCCAGGCTTCCGGGTTGATTGGTTCGCCGACCGAGCCCAGCAGTCGCAGGCTGGTGAGGTCGAAACTGTTCGGAACCTGGCGGCCGATCTTCATAAAGGTACGGATGGCGGTGGGTGCCGTGTAGAAGATGGTGACCTTGTACTTTTCGATCAGCTCCCACCAGCGACCCGGATGTGGGGTGTCTGGGGTTCCCTCGTAAAGAACCTGGGTGGCACCATTGGCCAGCGGGCCGTACACAACGTAGCTGTGGCCGGTGATCCAACCGACATCCGCCGTGCACCAATAGACGTCCGTTTCTGGGTGCAGGTCGAAGACATGTTTGTGCGTGTAGGCGACCTGGGTGAGGTAACCGCCGCTGGTGTGCAGGATTCCTTTGGGTTTGCCCGTTGTGCCGGAGGTGTAAAGGATGAACAGCGGGTTTTCGGCTTCGAAGGCGCGAGCGGTGTGCTCGGCGTCCATGGTGACGATCTCGTCGTGCCACCAGAGGTCGCGACCGTGCTCCCAGGTGACGGTGTTGTGGCCACGCTGAACAACGAGCACGTGTTCGACGGTGGATCCGCCTCCCGCGAGAGCTCCGTCGACAGCGTCTTTGAGGGGAAAGACTTTGCCTTTGCGCCAGCCACCGTCCGCGGTAATAACAAGTTTTGCGCCGGCGTCGTCAATCCGCGAGCGCAGGCTCTCGGCGCTGAAGCCACCGAACACCACCGAGTGCACTGCTCCCAGGCGGGCGATCGCGAGCATGGCGATAACGGCCTCGGGAATCATGGGCAGATAAATCGCGACCCGGTCACCCTGCTGGATTCCCAGAGAGGTGAGCAGGTTCGCGGCCTTTTTCACTTCGGCCGTGAGCTCGGCGTAGGTGTACGAGACGGTGTCGCCGTTCTCACCCTCCCAGTGGAAGGCAACACGATCACCGTTGCCGGCCAGCACGTGACGGTCGAGACAGTTGTAGGCAACGTTGAGCTTGCCGTCTTCGAACCATTTGGCGAAGGGCGGGTTGCTCCAGTCCAGCGTGTGCGTAAACGGGGTGTGCCAGTGCAGCAACTCCCGCGAGGCACGTGCCCAGAATTCGGGGCGATCATCCGCCGCCTGGGAGTAGACCTCAGGGGATGTGATCGACGCAGACGCGAAGTCATCGGAGGGGGCAAACCTGCGGGTTTCGAGCAGCAGGCTATCAATCGAGTTACTGGACACCATTATCCTTTGTCGATTTTGTGGCCAATATTGCGGCACACAAGCGTTTGTCGTAATCGGACTCGTTCGATCCTAGAAGGCTCTCTGAGAATTCGCTTATAGACACCAAAAAACTATCCACACCCCTTGATCCTGTGTCCTCCTTAAGGAGTACACTTCAAGAAGTCGGATGAGAGTCCGACGAGTAGCGCCAAGTGATTCCCCCCAATCCCGGCGCTGCTGTGGCGGCGCCTGTTCCCCCCAATAGGCGCCGCCCCTCTCGTTAACGGGAAGTTCAGCAGATTTGCTGGTCAACCGGGTTGAGGGTCTACTCCTCCCCGTGTTTCTGCTTCCTTCCGTTGTGCACAGCGGGGTCCTTTGTTGGGGCTGCTGCGCCTTCTTTCTTTACCGTCGACCCTGTGACCACGGTGCCGAACTCTTTTGATGCGCGAGCCGATGGCGCGAGGCATCCGCTATCTGGTTCGGTGCCTCGATTTGTGGCGCGTCGGCCTGGTGCTGGC
>DASYMY010000529.1:0-2805 GCA_036008825.1 Glaciihabitans sp. | reverse complement strand
GTGTCCTCCGGTGTGGATCCGCAGTCGGCGACTACCGTGCGGGAGAGAAGTGACTGACCCAAGGGGGGCGGGTCAGCCACTCGTTATTACCCGTGGTGTCAGCGGGTGGTCGGTGGGGCGATCAGGGCGGCGCTGAGCGTTTTCGCGAAACGAACTATGACGCTGGCCTCATCGGGGGTGAGTTCGTTGATGGCGTTAACGAGGGGGGTATGGATGAGGGCATAGCTGGCGAGGACATCCGCCGCGGCAGCTGTCGTGGGCACAATAATCTGGGCGCGCTTGTCGGTTGGGTGAGCGACACGTTTGGCCTTACCTGCCTCGACAAGCCGGTCGACCAGTTTGGATGAAGCCGCCGTAGTTATCCCGAGAAGATTTGAGATATCGGTGGGACTCAGCTGCTGCCCGTCACGATCAGCCTGAAGCAGATAGCGGGTCGCGAGCACGTCCGCCTGGTTCATGCCTAATTCGACGACGGCACGATCTTGAGCCTGATGTGCGGCCTCCCCCAATTGTTGAAGGGCTGCTACAACAGCATTCCCAGCCACCGAGTTAGGTTCCGTGGCGTACAAGTGAGCGCCCTCATTGATCTTTACCTGCTCGCCCTTTCGGCGCTTCGCATTAGGCACGCCGGCACAACCTTCTCGGCCCGGTTACGGGATAGGTGCCGCCAAAGGTCGAGGCCAATAACTTCGTTTGACGCGAATGCAGTTCAATCATGTCGACTCCGTAGGGGTTACGTCACAATACCTCGTCCTAGGTTGCATACCAAGTCGGCAACCTTCAGGTACGCTCTGTGTACGGGGATGCACTGCTCGCAAATCGGGGTCTGGACTAGGGCTCTCGGTTGGTGATGTGCGCTGCCGATGAAATGGGGTGTCGGCAGTCCGAGGAGTTGGTTCTGTTCCTCCACTGATCCCACATAAACGACTGTCTGACCCGCAAGCTGGCCGGGAGACTCGTTATGTCGGGGAACGCGCATTTCTGCCATAGGTCGATTGGGGTCTGGTCATGGGACCTATACGAAAGCGGGCGTCCGCGCTGAGGCGCGTGGGTTTTCTCAGCGTTGTTCTCTTGTCGACCTCGGTATCTCTGGATGTGTGGTTCATGATCGCCCTGGCCACCTCGGCTGGGAGCGTCGACCCTTTCGTAAACATCTGGTTAGCGGCGGCGACCCAATGGGTTCCCGTGGTGCTTTTTTGGGTCGTCGCAGCACGAACGCATTTTCGACGCACGGAGGTGGTCTTCGCCGCCGCGGCGGTCACCTTTTCGGCGATGGGCGACACGCATTACTCCTTGGCGATGGGCTCAAATGGGTACTTGCCTTCCCCATCACTTGCGGATATCGGATACCTCCTGTTTTACCCGCTCATGCTTGGATCCCTAATTGTGTTCGCCCGGCGGCAAGGCGCCCGCGTCGGCCGTGCCGTAGCTCTAGACGCGGCCGTTGCGTCGCTGGGCGCGGCCGCGTTTATTGCTGCGGTGCTCAGTCCGGTACTCAGAGATGCACTAGCTGGAACGGATGTAGCGGCGGCGTTGGTCAACGTCGCTTACCCGCTTCTCGATCTAGTACTCGTTGCTGCGGTAGTCGGGATCGCTGCATCGCCCACCATCGACGCTGGACAACGCTGGACATCGCTGGTTGCTGGCCTGTTCGTTCTCACCGGAGCGGACATCGCGTATGCCCTTCTTGACCATGCCGGAGCATATGTTTCTGGTACACCATTGGACGCCGCCTGGGCCGTAGGCCTCACCTTGATCGCTTGGTGGATTCACGGTCTCGGAACCACGCCGGCGGTCGACAATCTAAAGCAGCGTCCGCACGGAGGGCGCGTTGCGCTGCCCGTGACATCGTTTGGCTTTGTCGCTGCATTGGGCGTTTTGCTTTTCGGCACGCAGGTTCCCATTTCGGGACTCGCACTGGTTCTCGCGACGGCGACAGCGGGACTTGCGGCCGTGCCGGTGATGTTCCGACAAGCAATGCTGAGTCAACTGCTCGCTGATCAACAGCGGATCTTGAAGGAAACTGAGCGCCTCGACCGGTCAAAGAGCGAGATGCTCACGACAATGAACCACGAACTCAGAACGCCACTGACTTCGATACTTGGCTACCTCGAGATCGTGCGGGACGGCGGCGGCGGCCAGATCCCGGCTGCCGCGGATGAAATGTTGGATATAGCTGAAAATAACGCCATACGAATGCGAAAACTTATCGATGAGATGTTGGTGCTGACGCGGCTCGATGCTCAAACAAGTTCAGAGTTCTCCAACATTGCACTCGCGGACGTCCTCGCCGGAGTCGAGTCAACAGTTGCGCGGTTCGCAGTGTCTCGTGGAGTAGGCGCGAAGTTCAACCAGAGCGACGCAACGCTGAGCGTCGCTGGCAATCAACCCGACCTACAGCGGGCGCTCACCAACCTCGTTGAGAACGCGATCAAGTTCACGCCCCGCGGTGGAAGTGTGATTGTGACTTCGGAAGCCGCGGACGTCGACGGATCAGCAACACTAACAACAATCAGCGACACCGGCATGGGCATTCCGCCTGAGGAGATATCGCGCTTGTCGACACGGTTTTTCCGCGCCTCGAACGCACAATTGCAATCCGTACCTGGCGTGGGTCTCGGCATGTCCATCGCGCAAGAAATAGTGCGGGCGCATCAAGGAACAATCACCGTCATATCGACATTGGGTGAAGGAACCACGATTAGCGTTCGGTTGCCGAGGACGCAGCACTCCTCTACCGAGAAATAGCTTCAATTACCGAGAAATAGCTTCAATTACCGAGAAATAGCTTCAATCGAAACTACC
>DASYMY010000528.1:0-2284 GCA_036008825.1 Glaciihabitans sp. | reverse complement strand
TATGAGATTGGTGGATATGGGAGCCGAAGCCGTGTTGCTGGCCGGAGGCGGTCGCGCGATTCTGCTGCAACTGGCCAATCCCGCCGTCGGTCACGCCGTCGCCGAGCACAGCCGATTCGCCACCGACCCCACCCGGCGCCTGCGGCACACCCTCACCTACGTGTACGCGCTCTACTGGGGAACTCCCGAGCAGGCCGCCTTTGTCACCCAAATGGTGAACCGTGCGCACGCTCCCGTACAGAGCGACCGCTACAGCGCCACCGACCCACACCTCCAGCTCTGGGTGGCAGCCACCTTGTATGAGTCTGCGGTCACGGTGCACGAACGCATTTTTGGACCGCTGACCACTGATGAAGCGGATGCCATCTACGCCGAGTACGCCACCATCGGCGTTGCCCTGCAGATGCCCCGCGAACTCTGGCCGGCAGACCGCGCCGCCTTCGCCAACTACTGGGCCACCTCGATCGCCGCCCTGAAAGTCGACGAGACCACGCGCGATGTCGCGCACACCCTGCTGCACCCACCAACCGGACCACTCTGGCTGCGCGCCGCCATGCCGCTGGCCGGTTTTCTCACCATTGGTTTACTCTGCCCCGAACTACGCACGGCCTTTGCCCTGCCGTGGTCGAACACAAAGCAGAAACGATTCGAGCGGATGCTCCGCGCCACGAGCGTGATCTACCCGCGACTTCCGAAGCGCCTCAGGCACTGGCCGAAGAACCACCTGCTGAAGTCGCTGCCCAGCACGGCGCCGACCCGCTGAAGCGGAGCCGGCGCCGGGTCTCAGCGCTAGGTCCCGGCGCTAGATCTTTTCGATCGGTGCGATCTTGATCAGCAGGCGTTTGCGGCCCGCGGTATCAAATTGCACCTCGGCAACCTTTTTGTTGCCTTCACCGGTGACGGCACTCACCCGACCATCACCAAAGTCGACATGCCGTACCCGGTCGCCGGCGGCCAAGGTGAGGTCCCCGTTGTCGCGGACGGTGCCGGTGACCTTGTTGGCCCACTCGGTTTTGGGTTTCGCCGCATTACGCGCGGCGCGAGCCAGAGCGGTGGCGCTTGGACCCGAGCCGTACTCGTAGCCGGACCCGGTTCCCACGATCGGTTGTGCTTCGGCACCAAACGCACCCCGACGGGCGTTGAGCGCGCGCGGTTGAGTGCCACCGCGACTGTTGGCATCTCCAGGGGACTGTCGCCAGTCAATAAGCTCCGGCGGAATCTCTTGCAGGTACCGGCTGGGCATGGCGACGTTGACGTCACCAAACTGGGCGCGGGTCATTGCCAACGAGAGGTAGAGGCGTCGGCGTGCACGGGTAATACCCACATAGAAGAGGCGTCGCTCCTCGGCCGGACCTCCCGGCTCCCCCGCCGACATACGGTGCGGCAGCAGATCTTCTTCGATTCCGGTGAGGAACACCGCCTCATACTCGAGGCCCTTCGCGGTGTGCAGGGTCATCAGCGACACGGTTCCGGAACTGTCATCCAGGTCATCCGCCGCGGCAACCAGCGACACCTCGGTGAGGAAGTCGAGCAGGGTTCCCTCGGGGTTGTTCTTCTGGAACTCCTTGGTCACCGACAGCAGCTCTTCCACGTTCTCGGCGCGCGCTTCATCTTGCGGGTCGCGGGTCGCCCGCAGCGCCTCCACAAATCCGGTGCGCTCCAGCAGTGTTTTGAGAATGTCGGAGGGTTTCGCCTGCGCGGTGCCCTCGGGAACATCCACCGTTGCGCCGACGTCATCGAGCAGTTGTGCGAGCGAGATAATCGCCCCGGTCACCTTGGGGCCAAGCCCCAGAGCGGTGGCGTTGCGCATTGCATCACGCAGGGTGGTGTCGTGGTTGTCGGCAAAGTTCTGCAGCGCCGCCTCGGTCGCCGGGCCAATGCCGCGCTTGGGCACGTTCATAATGCGGCGCAACGCCAGCGGATCCCGCGGGTTCGCCACCGCAATCAGGTACGCCATGGCGTCCTTAATCTCGGCGCGTTCGTAGAACTTGGTGCCGCCCAAAACCCGGTACGGCAGGGCGGAACGAATGAAAATATCCTCCAACGCACGGGTCTGCGCGTTGGTTCGGTAGAAGACGGCAATGTCTTTGTAGTCGACACCGCTCTCATGCAGCTTGGTGATTTCATCCGCCACAAATTGGGCTTCATCATGACCGGAATACCCGGTGAAGCCCACAATCTTCTCGCCCTCACCAATCGTGGTGAACAGCTTCTTGTCTTTGCGGTCGAAGTTGTTCGAGATCACCGAGTTCGCGGCATCCAGAATGTTCTGGGTTGAGCGATA
>DASYMY010000527.1:0-5847 GCA_036008825.1 Glaciihabitans sp. | reverse complement strand
TTCGCCTGCGTCACAATGACCGGGTCGAGCAGGTACGCCGGCACGATCTTGACTCCGTTGTCGTATGACTCAGTGTCGTTGACTTCTGGCTCTTCACCGGCCTGCAAAACTTCGACCATGTCGATGGTCTGCGCGACCAGCTTGCGAGTGTCCTTGTTGATCGTCGAGTACTGCTCCCCCGCCATGATCGATTTCACCGATTCCACTTCAGAGTCCTGCCCGGTCACAATCGGGATGGGCTTACCTGCCGCCTTCACCGAAGTGATGATGGCGCGGGCGAGGGTGTCATTGGGTGAGAGCACACCGTCGAGCTCGGTGGATCCGTAGCTGCTGATCAGCAACGAGTCCATCCGGCTTTGCGCGTTCTCGGCTTTCCAACCGGGGGTCGCGGTCTGCTTGATGTCGGTCTGCCCTGACACCACAACGAGGTTGCCTGAATCGATTTCCGGTTGCAGCACACTCATCGCGCCGCCGAAGAACACGGCGGAGTTGGCGTCGTCCGATGACCCTGAGAAAAGTTCGATGTTGTACGGCCCCTCGGGTTTGCGTTCCTTCATCCCGTCAAGGAGTGCTTGACCTTGCAACTCACCCACCTTGAAGTTGTCGTAGGCCACGTAATAGTCGACATCTTCGGTGTTGAGAATCAGGCGGTCGTAGGCGATGACGACGGCACCGGCATCGTGGGCGGTCTGCACTTGTGTAGCCAACTGCCCACCATCAGCAGCACCAACAACGATGACTTTCGCACCGTTGGTAATCATGGCGGATATCTGATCCTGCTGGTCTTTGACGGCCGTCGAGGCGCCGGCGTACTGCACGTCCGCCTCAAAACCGGCCTCCGCTAGACCGGTTTCGAACAGGTCACCGGCAAGGACCCAGTTTTCACTTGTTTTGGAGGGCAGAGCGACTCCGATGACGGAGCCCTCTTCGAATCCGGCTTCGGCGGCTCCCCCGCCGTCCTCCGTCCGGCTGGAGCAGCCGGCGAGCGCCAGCATCGTCCCAACGGCGAGTGCCGTTGCGCTGAGGAAGATTTTCTTCATTGGAAATCTCTTTCTGTGTGTGGGGTGGTGCAGGGGTGCAGACAGGGTGAGCGCGGCCTTAGTTCGGGGTAACCGCCGGCGGTCGCGCAGCGTCAGTGGGAGAGGGCGACGGAGCAGCCGGTGCGGGGGTGGGGGTTCCGCCGTCACCCGAGTTTTTTCGGCCACGGCTCATAAAGCCGAGGATCGAGGGGCGCCCCTGGCTCTTGCTATAGACGTCAACTCCCACGGCGAAGAGCAGCACAAGCCCTTTGATGATTTGTACAAGGTCAGAGCCAACCCCGAGCAGCTGCAGTCCGTTATTCAGAACGGCCATCACGAGGCCACCGATGATGGAGCCGATGACGGTGCCAATACCGCCCGAGACTGCCGCGCCTCCGATAAAGACGGCAGCGATGGCGTCCAGTTCCCAGCTGACCCCGTCGGATGGCCCTGAGGCTTGCGAGCGGGCGACGAAGATCATTCCAGCCAGTGAGGCGAGAATCGACATGTTCATCATGACCAGGAAGTTGATTCTGCGAGCCTTGACCCCCGACAGTTCGGCCGCGTGGGAGTTGCCACCGACTGCGTAAATGTGTCGGCCGAAAATGGTGTTACGGGTGACGAACGAATAGAAGATCACAAGAATCCCGAGGATGATTCCGGAGATGGGGAAACTGGTGCCTACCCGACCACCAGCGAAGAGCAGGGTGGCGTAGATGACGATGCCGGATAGGAGAATAACGCGCACCACGCTGACCCACAGCGGAACCGGTTCGGAACCCATGACCCGACGGGTGTGCCTGCTGCGCACTTCCCCGTACACGATGGCGGCAACCACAATAAGCCCCAGCAGCAGGGTGAGGTTGTTGTAACCGGTATCCGGTCCGACTTCGGGAAGGTATCCCGCCCCAATAAAGGTGAACCCTCCGGGGACGGGGATGGTGGCGGCGTCGCCGATGAACTGGTTGAGTCCGCGCCAGATCAGCATGCCGGCGAGGGTGACGATAAACGCTGGCACTCCGATGTAGGCCACCCAGAAGCCCTGCCACATTCCAATCAGTGTTCCGATCAGCAGGCCAAAAAGAATTGCCAAAGGCCACGGGAAGTTCCAGCTCTGCATCGAAATGGCGACCAGGATTCCGGCGAGCGCTGCGACCGATCCAACCGAGAGGTCAATGTGTCCAGCAATGATCACCATCACCATCCCGATGGCGAGGATGAGAATGTAGGAGTACTGGCTGACCAGGTTGATCAGGTTGCCTGGCGAGAGCGTCAAGCCATCGGTGAGAACCTGGAACAGCAGAATGATCAGCACAAGAGAGCCGAGGATTCCGAACTGTTTGAGACTGCCGCTTCGTCCGAGCACAAGTTTCAGATCGCTGAGGCGGAAGCCCTTCTTGGTGGTCTCTGGGGTGCTCATTACGCGTCAACCTTCTTCTTCGCTGAAGTCATGCTTCGCATGAGGGTTTCGGGGTCGGCCTGGGCGACCGGCAGTTCGTTGGTGATTTGACCTTCGAAGATGGTGTAAATCCGGTCGGAGACACCGAGAAGCTCGGGGAGCTCCGAGGAGATCATGATGATTCCTTTACCCTGCTCGGCGAGGTCCCGGATGATTGCATAAATTTCGGCTTTCGCCCCCACGTCGATGCCGCGGGTGGGTTCATCCAGAATCAGTAGATCCGGATCGGTGAACATCCATTTGGCGAGAACCACTTTCTGTTGATTGCCGCCAGAAAGGGTGTTGACACCGTCATCAACGGTGGGGGTTTTGATTCGCAGGCTGGTGCGGTACTTGTCGGCGACCTGAAATTCGGCAATGTCGTTGACCACAACGCCGCGCGAGATTTTGCGTAATTTGGCCGAGACAACGGCGCGTTTGATGTCGTCGAGCAGGTTCAGACCCAACGCTTTGCGGTCTTCACTGACGTAGGCGAGCCCGTGGTCGATGGCATCCGCCACTGTTCGAATATGTACTTCTCGGCCGTCTTTGAACATCTGGCCGGAAAGAAAGACACCGTAAGAGTGCCCAAACACACTCATTGCCAGCTCAGTGCGGCCAGCACCCATCAAGCCAGCGAACCCAACCACCTCGCCTCGGCGGACGGTGAAGCTGGCGTCTTTGACCACCAACCGTTCGGCTACCTGGGGGTGTTGCACACGCCAGTGACGAACCTCAAAAAACACTTCGCCGATGGCTGCGGTGTGTTCAGGGAACCGGTTCTCGAGGGTGCGGCCCACCATTCCGCGAATGATGCGGTCTTCGTTGACTCCGTCGGCTTTGACGTTGAGAGTCTCGATGCTTTTACCGTCACGAATGATCGTGATTGAGTCGGCGACCTGCTCAATCTCATTGAGCTTGTGCGAGATCATTATCGAACTAATACCGCGTCCCTTCAGCCCCCGAATGAGGTCGAGGAGGTGCTGCGAATCGGATTCGTTGAGCGCAGCGGTCGGCTCATCGAGGATAAGAAGTTTCACCGACTTGTTGAGCGCCTTGGCGATCTCCACCAGCTGCTGTTTGCCCACCCCAATGTGTTTAATCTGGGTGTCAGGATCGTCGACCAGTCCCACCCTGGCGAGCAGTTCGATAGCGCGCTTCTTCGCCTGCACCCAGTCAATGGCACCAAACCGAGTGGGTTCGTTGCCCAGGAAGATGTTCTCGGTGATGGACAGCTCGGGAATCAGCGCCAGTTCTTGATGGATGATGACGATACCGGCCGCTTCGCTTTCACGAATGTCGTGAAAGCGCATCTCGGCGCCCTGATAGATGATTTCGCCCGAATAGGTGCCATACGGATACAACCCGGACAGCACTTTCATCAGGGTCGATTTGCCGGCACCGTTCTCACCGCAGATGGCATGAATTTCGCCCGCAGCGACGCGCAGTGACACTTTGTCGAGTGCTTTAACACCCGGAAATTCTTTGGTGATTGACCGCATTTCGAGAATGGTTGGGCCCGTACGCTCGACTGTTTGCACAACAAGACCTCCTCGTCTTTGTGCCGTCCTACTGATGACACCACCAACGCAGGGTCACGGCAATGCGCTTGACCGCACACCTAAAGGGGGTCTATGACACTGCGTCACAGCTTGGTGAACCTCGCTTTGCCCAGCCGAATTGGTTAGCGTGTGGGCGTGCGATGGTTTCCGAATGAGGCGGGTGCTTCACGTTTTGTGAGCCCCTCTCCGGGGATACCCCGGGGCACGCACACCACCTTGCCACGTACACCGCAGGCACAACTCTGCGCTCCGCGCAGCCCCGTGCCCGCACGGCTCGATCGGTCATTCGGAAACCATCCCACCTCCCCATGGCGGTCTCGTTGTGGCGGATAACACCGCCGCTCGCGTGCTCGCCCGGCGCCCCCATCCGTCGGCGCACGCCGTCGCCGTTGCTTTGGCGCACGCGTTCCTCGCGGCGCCGTCCTGGACTGCTGGCGAGCTGATCCCCGCCGGCACCACGGTTCTGGGCGTTCGACGCCGGTGGCTTGGGCCCCTCGTTCATCACCTGTTGGCGGTATATCCGCGGCCACCCGCCACCGCTCCACGCCAACTGGCCGTCAGCATTGCGGCATCCGCTCCCTTTTCTGAGGCAGTTCAGCGGGCAACCGCACGGCGCACCCCGCTTTCCGTGGCGCACTACCTTCTCGAACAGGACGAATTTCTCGAAGAACACGAAGCGGATGCCACCCGTGACGGCCACCGGCCGTCGACCCTGCCCGAGATGGCGGCGGCTTTGGGGCTTGGCCTGGGTGAACTGCAGTGGTTCGCAGACACCGGTCGGTGGAATCGGCGCACCCGGCCGGGGCGTTTGCACCACTACCAATACGTGTGGCGGGCTCGTCCGGGGCGGGTGCCGAGGATGCTGGAAATCCCGCAGCAGCGACTGCGCCAAGTGCAGCGAGACACACTTGATCGCCTCCTGGTGCCGGTAGGTATTCATGACGCTACGCACGGGTTTGTGGCGGGGCGCAGCGCGGTTACTGGTGCGGCAACACACAGCGGCTCCGACACGGTGATCTCGCTGGATCTCACCAGTTTTTTCAGCGCGGTCACCGCCGGCGCCGTCTTTGGTGCGCTGCGAACCGTCGGTTTTTCCGAAACGGTCGCTCACAGCCTGGCGGGGCTCGGCACCCACAGTGTTCCGCCGTGGATTCTCAGCGCCATGCCTTCCGGCGGCAGCCCAGCAGAGCGTTTCGCGTTGCGCCACAAACTGGCACTCCCGCACCTGCCCCAGGGCGCGCCGAGTTCGCCAGCATTGGCGAACCTCACCGCCTACCGCCTAGACGCGCGCCTGGACGGATGGGCGCGGTCGGTGGGCGCTACCTATACGCGATATGCCGACGACCTCACCTTCAGCGGCACGGCCGAGCTCGGCGGGGCAGCGGCCGCCTTTATTCGTGGGATTACTCGAATCGTTGAAGCCGAAGGCCACACGGTCAACGAGCCCAAAACCCGGATAAGGCGCGCAAATGTGCGCCAAAGCGTCACCGGCATTGTGGTGAACGCCACCACCTCGGTGCCACGCGACGACTACGACCGCCTCAAAGCGATTTTGCACAATTGCGAACGCTGGGGCCCACACAACCAAAACCGAGAAGGTCACGCCGACTTTCGGGCGCACCTTCTCGGTCGAATCGGCTGGGTGGCCTCACTCAGCCCGCTACGTGGTTAACGCCTCACCGAATCATTCGGCCGCATCCGCTGGTAATCGCATTGAGAGATTTAGTTCAGACCATCCAAAGCGGAGCGGATGTCACTGAGCAGGTCGTTGACACTTTCAATGCCCACCGAGAGACGGATGAGGTTCTCCGGCACCTCCAGGGCTGTG
>DASYMY010000526.1:0-2425 GCA_036008825.1 Glaciihabitans sp. | reverse complement strand
GAAGCCAACATTGTCGGGAGTGGAGTTGGTGCTCCAGTGGAGCATGACGCCTCCAGCGATTGCTGTCGCGGTGGCGGAGGTCAGTTGCAGCGTCGACTGCGAGGCAGCGGTTGGCGCCGCATTTGATCTAACGGGTGAACTGGACGTTGCCGGGGACGCCAAGACGAGGGCGGGCGCGGAAAGCCCGAGCGCAAGAGAGACAACTAAAGCCACCAGGCTTTGAGCCAAGCCGAAACGTGCGAAGGAAAACTTCATTTCGCGCTGATTAGATTAATTAAGACGGTCAGACGATTACTACTAGCTTTGCGATCACGATCCGCGCCGGGAGACGTTGTCTTATAACACACTTTTAAGCTGGAGCAGTAGGCGCAGCTAACAGTCTGCTTTAGAAATAAGGCCGCGGATTAACACGGATACCAGCGGATCTGAAATCAAACATTCTGATCTGCGCGCATCCGCGTTTATCCGCGGCCAGTCCGGCTTCCGGCTGAATTGTAGGGTGGCACTCCGTAGCCACCCCATCGTTGATTGCTACCTCGATCGAGCGTAGTGAACCGTACCGGGGCGGCCACGGAGTGCCGCCCTTACTTGATTACCGTGGGAAGCGGTCGCGGTATTCACCCGAGACGATGAAGGCCTTGACCATCTGCGCCTGTTCAAAGTTTCCATTGAACTCGCTCAGCTTGTTGAGCCAGTAGGCGAAGCCGCCAGCGTCAGCGTCGCGACGCAGGTAACCGAAGTATTCCATCATCACAAACGATTCGTTGAACTTCGCACTCACGAACCGTCCGTTCTCCGCAATACTCCGCAGCGCTTCTGCTCGCGTCATTGAGCCGGCACCCAAACCACTCACCAGCACCTCGCGTTCGCCACTGGTGAACGTAACGCCTGTGTGGCTGATCAAGGTGTCGACAAACTGACTGTCAGTCATGCTATCGAACACCTGGTGGAACGCCGCTCGATTGGCGAAGCTGTTGATAAACGCTTCCTTGTTCGCCGCCAGCTGCGCCTCCCAACCCTGTTTACCTACCTGCACGCCCTGTCCCACAGCGCGCACATCGGGCATGAAGCTGGAGTAGTCAGGCGCAGTGCCGTAGCTGGCGCGATAGAGTCCGTCAACCAGGCCTCCGGTTTGCTGGAACTCGATCGACAGGAAGTAAGCCGCCGAGACATTCTCTCGCTTGCGCTCGATACAATTCTGATTCGAGCCGCACTCGATTATCTGATCGCTCCAGAAGTTGAAGCCGGCTTCATCGGGCTCACGTCCGAGGAAATCAAGGTAATGTTGCCGCACGAAGTATTCCGGCGTATCCAGTGGGTTGTCGTAATTGCTGCTCGACAGGGTGGCGCCAAACGCAGCCTGCGTAGTTTCGCCAAGCTGACTGAAGGAGCGCACCGAAGGATTGAAGCTGTAGTTGGCGCGCGATGGCGTGACCGTGTAGAAGCCGCTGGTCTCTACGTTGTCGAAACGATAGACACCATTCGCGTCGGTGATGAACTTGCGGTTCTGCGTGCCTTCCATTCTCACCACTGCACCTTCCACCGGGTTGCCGCTCTGATCAACGATGCGACCGGTAACCACGCCGCTCGTCGCCGATGGCGCCAGCGAGCTGAAGGTCCAGCGCGTCGGTAACATCGTGTCTGACACCGCGTTGGATTCTGCCCAGTTGTTGGCCTGATCCACTGTACTCGGCAGCGCTGCCGTCCAGTGCTGGTCACTGGTTCTTTCAAAGCGCAGGTTCAGGAGCGATTCCGTATTGCCGTTCAACTCCGAATCGAGATAGTGCAAGCGCAGCGTGGTAGTAAACCCTGCCCCGCCCGTCTTCGAGATGGTGTAGGTCCGCTGCACCGCCGTTGAGAAACCGTTCGGGTTGGGTGGCGCGGTTTTCGCCAGGTTCACCGTCACCGCCGATGGCTTCGTGCCGCCGGCGCCAAAGGTCATCTGGTTGTTGGGATTGCCGAAGGTCAACGTCGTTGCCGGTGCAAATGGGCCACCCGTGCGACTCACGGTTCCGACCACGTCAAACGTGCCTTGTGAAGCAGTCGTATTCGGCTGTGTCAGAGTAAAGGTACTGGTATCGAGATCCCCACCGAACAGATTGAGGATGCCGTTAACGGTAGCGTTGCCGGTTAGCGTAACGCCGGTCGTGGTATTGATCTGCAAGCCGCCATAAGCAATACCCGCAGCCGTCTGCGCGCCGGTGGTGCTGTTGAAAACCACGGTACTGCCCCCCGTAGTGAAAGTGGCGCCGCCGGGAACGGTCAAGGCCGCGCCCGTTGCACTGAGAGACAGCGTACGGTTCGTAATGTTCATTGAACCGCCGGCGTTAACTGTAAGCGCGCCGGCTTGCAGGTTGTTATTTAGGGTTACGGTTGAACCGCTCAGCACTGTCGCCACGTTAGTTGCCGAGAGACTGCCGGTGCC
>DASYMY010000525.1:0-1615 GCA_036008825.1 Glaciihabitans sp. | reverse complement strand
TAAGGTCTTTCCACCGCAGGCCACGGCGGATATTGCCGCGCTTGTTGTAGGAGCGGTCAATCATGTTCTGCGAACCGGTGAAGGCGACGTTGCCGTCGATCACCAGGAGCTTGCGGTGGTTGCGGAGGTCGGGTCGTCGCCATTCACCGCGGAACGGTTGAACGGGCAACATGAGGTTCCAGTCGACGCCCATCGACTTCAGCTTGCGGATTGTGCGGAAATAGCCGGGGGAGCGCAGCGATGCCACGTGGTCGAGGAGTACCCGCACGGTAACTCCCCGTTTCGCCGCCTCTTCGAGCGCGTCAAAGAAGGGGGCGCTGGTGGGGTCGTGGGCGAGGATGTAGAACTCGGCGTGAACGTAGCGGGTCGCTTTACCTACGGCCGCGGTCATCGCCGCAAGCGATTCGTCGTAGTCGGGGTAGAGCTCCGCGCTGTTGCCTCCAACCAGGGGCATGGAGCCGAGGGTGCGGTTCAGCTCGGTGACGGACTGCAACCAGGATGGCCACGGCTTGTCACGGCGAACCCGTTCCATACCCTCGGTGGTTTCGATGATGTACCGGTTGATCTCCAGCTGCTTCTCGCGACGCTTTTTGGGCAAGCGACGGGAGCCGAGCAGCATAAAGAGCAAAAAACCGAAGTAGGGGATAAAAAAGATCGCCAGCAACCACGCCATGGCGGTCTGCGGGCGCCGGTTGCGCGGGATGATCACCAGCGCAAGCACACGAATAACAAAGTCAATTGCTACAACAACAAACCCAATGATGAGTGTGGCTGTGGAGAAGTCCATTGGGTTCTTTCCCGGCGGGCGCTCTTGGCCGTCGGGCCCTGCGCAGGTGGAGGGTTAGCGGAAGTTAACGAACTGCAGCGCTACATCAAGGTCTTTGCCCTTGAGTAGTGCCATTACCGCCTGCAAATCGTCGCGTGACTTCGACTGCACTCGCAGTTCGTCGCCCTGGATTTGCGACTTAACACCCTTGGGGCCTTCGTCACGGATGATCTTGCTGACCTTTTTGGCATCTTCTGAGGAGATGCCGTTCTTGAGGGAGGCCTCGATGCGGTATTCCTTGCCACTCGCGTAGGGCTCACCCACGTCGAGGCTGCGCAGAGAGATGCCGCGCTTGATGAATTTGGCCTCAAGAACCTCGAGAACTGCCTTCACCCGCTCCTCGGCGTTGGCCTTCAGGAGCAGCTTCTCGCCGC
The DNA here is from genome assembly GCA_036008825.1 of Glaciihabitans sp. Lineage (GTDB taxonomy): Bacteria > Actinomycetota > Actinomycetes > Actinomycetales > Microbacteriaceae > Glaciihabitans. Next base: position 415 of record DASYMY010000525.1, on the reverse strand, counting down.
TCCATTCCACGGAGGCGCCGATGCCCTTGAAGTCGTATCGCTGAGCGATTTCTTTCTGGGCTTGGTTGAGGGCGTTGTCCGCCTCCATCTTGTCGACTTTGCTGACGATGTCGAATGAGGAATCTGCCATACGGCTAGTTTAACCCGCTTGTGCTCTCACCGGGCAGCGCTTGTATTTGCGGCGGTGCTGGAGCGAACAATCAGGCGATAATCCAGGGGAGTATCGAGCGACCCAGCGCCACCGCTGGTGGGGTGCAATTGCTCCATCAAAATCTCCACCGCAATACGTCCCTGTTCGGCCGGAAATTGCGCCACGGTTGTCAGCCCAAAAAAGTTTGCGAGCTCGTGGTCGTCAATACCGACCACCGACAGGTCGTGAGGAACCCGCAGCCCACAGTCTCGCGCCGCCAAAATA
>DASYMY010000524.1:0-4555 GCA_036008825.1 Glaciihabitans sp. | reverse complement strand
CCCCACGCAGGGCCAGCGGGATAAGAATCACGATGACCAGAGCGTTGAAAATAATTGCGGACAACACGGCGGATGCCGGTGAGTGCAGGCCCATGATGTTCAGCACCGCGAGTCCCGGGAATACCCCCATAAACATGGCGGGGATGATCGCGAAGTACTTGGCGATGTCGTTGGCAATAGAGAAGGTGGTGAGGGCTCCGCGAGTGATCAGGAGCTGTTTGCCGATCCGGACAATGTCAATGAGCTTGCTGGGGTCAGAATCGAGGTCCACCATGTTTCCGGCTTCCTTGGCCGCGGAGGTTCCCGTATTCATGGCCACCCCGACATCAGCTTGGGCTAGCGCCGGGGCGTCGTTTGTGCCGTCTCCGGTCATGGCAACCAGGTTGCCGCCCTGCTGTTCGCGTCGGATGAGTGCCAGTTTGTCTTCGGGCGTTGCCTCGGCGAGGAAGTCGTCGACCCCTGCTTCTTCTGCAATGGCTCTGGCGGTCAGCGGGTTATCGCCCGTGATCATCACGGTACGAATTCCCATCGAGCGCATCTCGGCGAACCGCTCTTTGAGGCCGTCTTTGACGATGTCCTTGAGGTGAACCACCCCGAGGATGGTGCCCACACCGTCAGCGTCTTTGACCGCCACCACCAGTGGGGTGCCGCCACTGGTGGCAATACGTTCGACCTGTTCATCGAGCTCCGCCAGTACCGAGCTGGCGGCTGGCGTTGTTTGTTCGATCCAGGCAATGATGGCCGAGCCTGCGCCTTTTCGGATCTGCGTTCCGTCGGGCTGATCGAGCCCACTCATCCGCGTTTGTGCCGTAAACGGCACAATGTCGCCGACAGCGATGTCTCCCACAAAGATGTCGTTCTCAGCGGCAAGATCCACGATCGATTTGCCTTCAGGGGTGGGGTCAGCCAGGGACGACAGTGCCGCGGTGCGGATGAGGTCGTGCTCGCGCACTCCGCCAAGGCGAACAAACTCGCTGGCACGGCGGTTGCCGTAGGTAATGGTTCCGGTTTTATCCAAGAGCAGCGTCGTGACGTCACCGGCAGCTTCGACCGCACGCCCCGACATTGCCAGAACGTTGTGTTGCACGAGCCGGTCCATGCCCGCGATACCAATGGCCGAGAGCAACGCACCGATAGTCGTGGGGATGAGGCAGACAAGCAGGGCAACCAGCACAGGCAGACTCACGGTGGCCGCGGAGTAGGAGGCGATGGGGTTCAGCGTCAACGTCACGATGACAAAGACAATGGTGAGGCTGGCCAGCAGAATGTTGAGAGCGATCTCGTTGGGGGTCTTTTGACGCGAAGCGCCTTCCACGAGCCCAATCATGCGGTCAACAAAGGTCTCGCCCGGTTTGCTGGTGATCTGTACGACCAGCCGGTCAGACAGAACCCGGGTACCGCCGGTCACCGCGCTGCGGTCTCCACCCGATTCGCGAACGACGGGAGCGGATTCGCCGGTGATTGCGGATTCGTCAACCGAGGCGATACCCCAGATGATGTCGCCGTCACCGGGGATCAGTTCTCCGGCGCTGACCACCACAACATCCCCGAGTTGTAGATCCGCGGAGGAAACTTGCGCCTGCGGAGTTTCCGTAGCGCCAGCATCGAGGCTCGCATTGTATGCCGTGACCTTGTTCGCCAAAGTGCTGGTGCGGGTTTGACGCAGACTGTCGGCCTGCGCCTTTCCGCGTCCCTCGGCGACGGACTCGGCGAGGTTCGCAAACAGTACGGTCAACCACAACCAGATAGCGATGCCGCCAGTAAAGGATGCGGGGATGGTCGAACCACCAGAGGTGGCGGGGCCGCCCGTCGCGAGTTCTGCGATTGCGAGAGCCGTGGTGAACGCTGCTCCCACTTCGACGATGAACATCACGGGGTTGCGCCACATTTGGCGCGGGTCAAGCTTTGTGAACGCTCCCGGCACAGCAGCAACAAGTTGCTGAGCGCTGAACGCACTCGAAGTGCGCGCGGAACGCGAACTGTTCGCCGGGGTTGTCTCCTCAGTGGAAGACGTGTGGGGTGTGGTGATAGTCATAATTACTGCAGCCCTTCCGCCAGGGGACCTAGCGCGAGTACGGGGAAATAGGTGAGGGCCGTGATGATGACGGTGACACCTACGAGGAGACCCACAAACTGGGGTCGATGAGTTGGCAGGGTGCCAGCCGTAGCGGGAACCTTGTCTTGGGCAGCGAGCGAACCAGCCAACGCGAGAACAAGCACAATGGGGATAAAACGTCCAAGGAGCATCGCTACCCCGAGTGCGGTGTTGAACCACGGGGTGTTCGCGGTGAGTCCGGCAAAGGCTGAACCGTTGTTGTTCGCCGCGGAGGTGAAGGCGTAGAGCACCTCAGAGAGCCCGTGTGTTCCCGGGTTCCAGATGGAGGTTGCTTCAACGTCGGCCCGCACTGCGGGAATAGCGAAGCTGAGGGCTGTTCCCGTCAGGACCAGGATGGGGGTCACCAGGATGTAGAGGCTGGCGAGCTTGATCTCTTTCGGGCCAATCTTCTTGCCCAGGTATTCCGGGGTTCGCCCCACCAGCAGCCCGCCAACAAAGACGGCAATGATTGCCAGGACCAGCATGCCGTAGAGGCCGGATCCCACCCCGCCGGGGGCGACCTCGCCGAGCATCATGTTGAGCATCGGCATCATGCCACCGAGCGCGGTGTATGAGTCGTGCATGGAGTTGACGGCACCGGTTGAGGTCAGTGTGCTGGCCGAGCCGAACAGGGTGGAGGCGAAGATGCCAAACCGTTGTTCCTTACCTTCCATCGCTCCGCCGGCAAGTTGCGGCGCTGTGCCGCCCGCGTTGAGTTCGAACAGAGTCACCGCAGTGAGAGAGGTAACAAAGATGGTGCCCATCACGGCGAGGATGGCGTAGCCCTGCTTGTGGTTTCCCACCAGACGCCCAAAGGTACGAGGCAGCGAGAACGGGATCATCAGCATCAGCACAATCTGGAACAGGCTCGTCCAGGCGTGCGGGTTCTCGAACGGGTGCGCGGCGTTGGCGTTGAAGAATCCGCCGCCGTTGGTTCCCAGGTTTTTGATGGCTTCCTGCGATGCGACTGGGCCGCCGGGAAGAGTCTGCGCGCCGCCACTGAGGGTGGTGATGTCGGTGAAGCCGGCGAAGTTTTGAATGACCCCGCCGATCATCAGCACAATGGCGCCCAGAATTGAGAGGGGCAAAAGCAGGCGCAGGGTTCCGCGAGTGAGGTCAACCCAGAAGTTACCGATGGTGGTGGAGTGACGTCGGGCGAAACCGCGTACGAGCGCGATAGCCACAGCGATTCCCACCGCGGCGGAGACGAAGTTCTGTACCGCTAATCCGGCGAGCTGCACCGAGTACCCCAGCGTGACATCGGGTGAGTATGACTGCCAGTTGGTGTTGGTAACGAACGATGCCGCCGTGTTGAACGACAAGCCCTCCGGCACGGCGGCAAACCCCAGGGCGTAGGGAAGGATCGCCTGGGCTCGCTGGAGCAGGTACACCAGCAGCACTCCGATGAGGGAGAACGCGAGAACTCCGCGGAGGTAGGACTGCCAAGTTTGTTCAACACGGGAGTCAACACCGATGATGCGGTACAGCCCCTTTTCGACCTTTAGGTCTTTTTGCGAGCTGTAGAGCCGAGCCATGTAGTCACCGAGCGGTCGGTACACAAGAGCAAGGATGAGCACCACTGTTGCGACTTGAAGGATTGCCAAAAACGAGTCCATCTAGAATCGCTCCGGCTTCACTAGGGCAACCACGAGGTACACCACAGCGGCCACTGCCAATGCCGCGGCGAGCAGGTCGAAGAAAATCACAGCTTCTCGACCCCCCACCCAACGACGCCGACTAGCGCGAACACGGCGATAACGCCGAGCACGTAAACAAGGTCAAGCACAAGAAACTCCATCTGGAGGAGGACCACTCGGCCCAATGCGGGACGGCGGTGCCGCAGCGGCACGAGAGACGATTAGATACCTTCGGCCCGGCCCCGAGCGGGGCCCTAACAAAATCCATACGGGTTACGGGCGGAACCTAACGCGATCCTTACGCCCAGCATGCGCAAGCCAATTCGGCTCGGTCGCGCGCCCTTTTCGCCTCACTACCCGTATAAAAACCGTCTGTTTTGTGGAGGGTTCCGTATGCATTGCGTTAGTGTCCTGGCGACGCAACACTGCGAGGTTTAGGACTGAACTATGACCCTCACCGCCATGATGCCGTCGATGCGACGCACCCTTCCTGATCCCCTGAACATCGACGTCTGGCCCGAGCATTCGTGTGCCACAACAACGGATGTTGTTGTGGCCGGTGTCTCTCTTGTGCGTCTTGTGGAGATATGCCAAACGCCTTGTGTGCACAGCGGTGACGCGGTCATTCCGGGCACTCGCGGCAAACGGTTCCCCAATCACGAAGCTTCCGTCGTTATTGCACGGGTCACCGCGGTCTTGAAAAATTGCGACGCCACACGGGTTGTCCTTATCGACGCACGACTTGACCACACCAACGCCAGGTGGCACGAAACTCGATTGATCGGACGCGCCTCCACAGCTCGATCGACGTCGGCGGTTGTGC
>DASYMY010000523.1:0-1770 GCA_036008825.1 Glaciihabitans sp. | reverse complement strand
TGACCCGCTCATTGACGCCGTTTTCCGCTCATACGTTCAACGTGTGCGCGAGGCCGGATCCTCGGTGTTGCTCTCGAGTCACCTGCTCACCGAGGTCGAGCATCTCTGCGAGCGGGTCACCATCATCCGGCAGGGGACGGTGGTGGAGACTGGCTCGCTTGCTGAACTTCGACACCTCACCCGCACCACATTTCGACTCACCACCGACCGTGACACCGCGGTGCTCGCGGCCCTGCCCGCCGTGCACAACCTCCGCACTACCGACGGGGTGCTTGAATTTGATGTTGATGCCGACGGGTTAGAGGCAGCGCTGCGCATAACATCAACGCTGCAACCCGCGCAGTTGAGCGTCGGACCCCCGTCCCTCGAATCATTGTTTATGCAGTACTACAAGGAACAACCCACGGCGTCGTCACCATGAAATCCGTGCTGATCCTTCTGCGCAGTTACCTACTTCGAGACCGGTTCTACATTCTGTGGTGGGTCGGCGGTATTACCGCACTCACCCTCGCAACGGCTCTCGCGGTGACCAGAGAGTTCGGCAGCCTCGACGCCCGCGTCTCACTTGTAGCCATCGCCGCCACCAACCCGGCCTTCCTCTTTCTGCGTGGTTCACCGGACGGCACCAGCATCGGCTCCCTCATCTTCTTTCAAGGGTTCTCTTTCCTAGCTGTTCTCGCCGCGTTAATGAGCGTCTTTCTGGTTGTGCGTCACACTCGAGCTGACGAGCAGTCTGGTCGCGCGGAACTGATCTCCGCCACACGTATCAGCCGGGTCGCCCCACTGGTGGCGACGGTAATCGCCGGCGCTCTTGTCAGCATCGGGGCGGGCGTTGGGGTGGCAGCGGCCATGATGGTGTCCGGTCTGGAACCCGCAGGGTCAGCGCTTACGGGAGCTGCCGTCGCCTCGGTCGGCGCAGTCTTTGTTGGGGTTGCCGCCATCGCGGCACAGATAATGCCCACCGCCCGTGGTGCAAACGGTTTGGCGAGCGCCGCCGTTGGTATCGCATACCTGATTCGTGGCATCGGCGACGCAACAGGAACCCCCAACGCCGAGGCATCCGCTTCCGATCCGCACGGTGTGTCGTGGTTGTCGCCCATCGGCTGGGGGCAATTCACGACCCCGTTCAGCAATCCCACCGTTTTACCGCTTCTGCTGTCGATGATGGTGTTTGTGGGGACGGTGGTTGTCGCCGTTGCAGTGTGCGCCCGGCGTGATCTTGGGGCATCCTTTGTGGCTGAGGCGCCGGGCAGAAAACGCGCTGCTTACCTCACCCGGTCCCCGCTGGGAATGGCGCTCCGGCTCGGTCGCGGCACCCTGATCGGCTGGGGCATTGGCGGGGTCACCCTGGGAGTTCTCACCGGCGCGCTGGCCCCCACTGTTGCAGGTGCACTGGCCAGCAACGCCACCCTCAGCGACCTCATTGCCCGGTTGGTTCCGGGTACCGAGGCCGATATCGTCGACATTTTTGTCAGCGCGCTACTCGGTATTTGTGGAGTGCTCGCCGCCGCCGCCGGAGTTGCCGGCGTGATGCGATTGCATAGTGAGGAGTCCGAGGGGCGAGCAGAAATGATTCTGGCCACCCCACTTCCACGCACCCGGTGGTTACTAAGCCACATCACCGCTGCCGGTATCGTTGTGGGCGCTGTCGCCCTGGCCTCCGGCCTGACCGCGGGTATTGTGCTGGCAATAGTCACCGATGACTGGGCCCGGTTGTTCTCCTCGGTGGGGGCAGCGCTCGCGCACATACCCGCAGCCCTTGTCTGTGTC
>DASYMY010000522.1:0-3628 GCA_036008825.1 Glaciihabitans sp. | reverse complement strand
CGGTGCTCCACCCGATCCGACCCCCATCGTCGGGGGTCCGTGACCAGCGACGACGCGGCCGCCTCGGCCTGCACCCGGAAGGGCTCCGGCAGGGCATGGACGAGCTTGCGCAGAGCTGCTTTCACGGCCGGCGTCGCAGCCGAGGCCTGGCCGGCAACCAGGAACAGGGCGCGGGCCTCACTGGCGGTCAACCCGGACAGGTCGGTGCGGGCGCCGCCCACGAGGCGCCAGCCGCCGCTTCGGCCCTGCGTGGAGTACACGGGCACCCCGGCCATGGCCAGGGCGTCGAGGTCGCGGCGGGCGGTGCGCTCGGAGACCTCCAGCTCTCGGGCGACCTCTGCTGCTGTCACCTGCTCGCGCCGTTGCAGCAAGAGGAGGATGGCCACCAGCCGGTCGGTTCGCACACTGGCAACACTTTCACATAAAACCGGTCATGAGGTGACCGGTTTCGGTCGGCAAGATAGCGACATGACCTCACCGACGAGTCCCACTACCCACGACCGCATCGGCCCTCGGCCTATCAGGGGTGAGCCGACGCCATCTTCGGGAACCTTCGTCGCCTGATCACCCCGAAAAGATAGAGAGGAAATGCAATGCTTAATCCAACCGATTTTCCCAAGCCCACCCTTATTTCGGTCAACGGTGTGGAACTTGAAGTCTTTGAAGCAGGCCGACAAAATGCAGGAAAACCCATTGTGCTCTGTCACGGCTGGCCAGAGCATGCCTTTTCCTGGCGCCATCAAATGCCCGCCCTTGCCGCAGCGGGCTACCACGTCATCGTCCCGAACCAGCGGGGCTATGGCAACTCATCCCGCCCGGCCGAAGTGACGGACTATGACATTGAACATTTGTCGGGTGATCTCATCGCACTTCTCGATCACTACGGATACGAAGATGCCACCTTTGTCGGCCATGATTGGGGTGCAATGGTCGTCTGGGGACTGACCTTGTTGCATCCACACCGTGTGAATACAGTGATCAACCTGAGCTTGCCTTACCAAGAGCGCGGAGAAAAACCCTGGATTGAGTTCATGGAAGAAATACTTGGCGGCGACTTCTATTTTGTCCACTTCAATCGACAGCCGGGCGTCGCGGACGCCGTATTGGAGGAGAATACGTTCCGGTTCCTTCGCAACATGTACCGAAAAAACGAGCCACTTGGAGAGCCGGATCCGGGAATGGTGATGATCAATCTCGCCAACGCAGAAACACCACTGGGCGAGCCCTTGATGAGCGACAGCGAACTGGCTGTTTTCGTCTCCGCCTTTGAAACATCAGGGTTCACGGGCAGCATCAATTGGTACAGGAACCTTGACCGCAACTGGCGCTTGTTGGCGGACGTGAACCCGATCATCCAACAACCCGCACTCATGATCTATGGCGACCGGGATGCGGTCCAGAGGTCTGAAAAACTGACAGAGTTCGTACCCAATGTGGAAGTGGTCAATCTGGATTGCGGTCATTGGATCCAGCAAGAAAAGCCGGAAGAAACAAACCAAGCGATTCTAAAGTGGCTGGACCAGCGGGATGCCACCTAGTGCCTCGTCAAGCAGCCTTGAACGGGTAATCCGGATGGCGGACCTTGGAGCCGGTGGCGAATCCGGATTCGGTTTGGCGCGTTGGTTGCGCCAGCGGATGTAGTCGCCGATCGCGGCGTCCTCCACGATTCGGTCAAATCGCGGCTGGCCAAGATGTCGCCAGTCGATGAGACTCTGCCGGCTCACCTCTGCCCCACTGGTCGCCGGTTCCCACACGCCGTTAGCGCCATCCGGCGACACCTAAGGAGTGTTTGGTAAGTAGGGTCGGTCGTTCGTCGGCGTGGCGGTGATCGATATGTGGCGAGGTCTCCGGTAAGTGGGTTAGCGACCAAGCAAACCTGAATACCGGAGACCTCGTGGCCAGCGTAGTGGTGGCGAGGCGGCATGACCTCAGCGACGCGCAGTGGGCGGTTCTTGCCGCGGTGCTGCCTGCTGCGTCGGTGAGGGGTCGGCCGCTGAAGTGGAGCAGACGGCAGTTGATCGACGGGATCCGGTGGCGGATCCGGCTGGGTGCGCCGTGGCGTGACGTGCCCGCGGAGTGCGCCGTGGCAAACGTTGTACTGGTTGTTCCGTCGGTGGCAGCGTGACGGGACGCAACTGGCTGAAAACCGCGCCCAGGAAGCGCGGAAGGCATGGGCAGAAGAAGGCGTCGCCGGTCGCTAGCCTCGCGCGTTGGTGTTAGCAAACGCCACGAGGCCAGCACGTCATCACGGTCAATCTAACGGCGCTGGCCCGGCCGCTGGTGCCGGGTTAGTCTCCAGCGGTGTCAGCCGACAACGGCGCTGCGGCGGCCAACTCGACGCCGAGGTGCGCGTTGTAGGCGTCCGGTGCGAGGGCGACCTCGTCGGTGGCATAAACGCCGAAGCGTTGGATATGCGCGGTCAGGTACGGCGATAGCACCGCCAGGTCCTCAGCCGTGATCTGCCAGCCCTCGCCGATCAACTCACGGATCACGGTGGTCATGTCGACCACGGTGTGGAAGATGACGCAGTTGGCAAGCAGAGTGGCGAACTTGATGACCTGCTCCACCCGCCGGCGTAGCCGGTTGCGGGTGCCCGTCGAGCGAGTGATTTCCCCGCCGAGCGCCTCCCGGATCGCATCCACCACCCGCTCGTCAGCTCGGCCCTGCGGTGACGTCGGTCGCTGGGAACGGCCATCAACCAGAGCGCGGAGTCCGCCGTCGCGATGACGTCGCCGCATCCGCTGGACGGTGATCACGCTGGCTGGCAGCCCGTCAGCGGTCACCTCTTCGGCCTTGGCTGCCACTCGTTGCTGCAGAGTGCGAGTCGCCGGATCGTATTCGGGTCGTGGCGTAGCCCCAGACGTGGCGCCCGGCGGAAGCCCTGTCTCGACTTCGATGATGTGCCGTTCCCAGCGCCGGGTCAGCGCAGCGGATTCCTCGGCGACACCAGCCAGTGATTGATCGGCCAAGCCTTCTTCGGCGCCGGCTCGGCGTCGAGTATCGCGAACTCGGGTGAGGCGACCAGATGCGTCAGCAGCACTGCGGTGGGAGCGCCGGCCATGTCGACCAGCCGCACCCACGTGCCAGCCAGCGCCGTTACCCGATGTTCGACCTCGTCGAAGATCACCCGATCACCGACGTGCAGCAGCTGCGTCACCGGGCCGACCTCGTCACGATCGAAGCAGCATCCAGACGGATCGACAGGTCGACTCTCAGCCGCTGCAACCACAGCAAGTGGTAGAGCACCGGAAGCACCGCAAGGGGATCACCGACCCGCTCTGCCGCCTCCATCACACCCGCCGGACTCGCGAAGGCATCCAGCAGCCGGTCCGCCACCGCCAGGTCGAGGTTTCGCGGATGCCGATATCCCGCCAGCCACCGCAGGTTCGTCAGCCATACCGGGTCGTGTCCGCTAACCAGCCGGTTTTCCCATCCCGCCTGCTGGCAGGCAGCCTCAGTCACGGCGAACGCCTCTGCATCACGTGGCTTGATCCGCTGCGCCGGTCGGCAGTCAATCACCACCGCGGTTCCGTCCATGCGTCGCGCGAAGAAGTCCGGGGCGTGCGAGCGAACCCGGCCACCAGTCGGCCAGAAGAGCCAGAACGGTTGCGGAGCAAAGCTCGTGACC
>DASYMY010000521.1:0-2839 GCA_036008825.1 Glaciihabitans sp. | reverse complement strand
TCTCAGTTCTAAATAATAACCAGCAATACTGGGCGGATGTCGCGCACTCCGCGGCATCCGCCCTCCTCACACTTCTCACCGGCAGTAGCCACAACTGCATCACTCTCAGGAACCGGATATGTCAGAAAAACTGAAGCTCGTCAGCCACGTTGACGCCATCAACTGGAACAAGATCGAGGACGAAAAAGACGTCGAGGTCTGGAACCGTCTCGTTAACAACTTCTGGCTGCCCGAGAAGATCCCGCTGTCTAACGACATCCAGTCCTGGAACACGTTGACGCCCGCCGAGCAGAAGCTCACCATGCGCGTGTTTACCGGCCTGACCTTGCTTGACACCATTCAGGGCACAGTGGGCGCCGTCTCGCTTATCCCCGACGCGATCACCCCGCACGAAGAGGCTGTCTACACGAACATCGCCTTTATGGAGTCGGTGCACGCGAAGAGCTACTCCTCGGTCTTCTCCACCCTGAGCAACACCAAAGACATCGACGACGCGTTCCGCTGGTCAACGGAGAACGTAAACCTTCAGAAGAAGGCCGAAATCGTCATGAAGTACTACCAGGGAGATGACCCGCTCAAGCGCAAGGTCGCCTCGACCCTGCTGGAGTCCTTCCTCTTCTACTCGGGCTTCTACCTGCCCATGTACTGGTCCAGCCACGCAAAACTCACCAACACGGCTGACCTGATCCGCCTGATCATCCGCGACGAAGCCGTCCACGGGTACTACATCGGCTACAAGTTCCAGAAGGGCCTCGAGAAGGAGACCCAGGAACGCCGCGACGAGATCAAGGACTACACGTACAGCCTGCTCTACGAGCTCTACGACAATGAGGCCGAGTACACGCAGGACCTCTACGACGAGGTCGGTCTGACCGAAGACGTTAAGAAGTTCCTGCACTACAATGCCAACAAGGCCCTGATGAACCTGGGATACGAGGCGATCTTCCCCAAGGAGGTCACCGACGTGAACCCAGCCATTCTCTCGGCGCTGTCCCCGAACTCGGACGAGAACCACGACTTCTTCTCCGGCTCCGGCTCCTCCTACGTCATCGGCAAGGCCGTTGTCACCGAGGACGAGGACTGGGACTTCTAACCCACCGCTATCCACAAAGGGCGCGTACTGGACTTAGGTCCAGTACGCGCCCTTTGGTTTTGGGGAGCTAGCGCGCGACGCGCACCACCATCTTGCCGACGTTCTTACCGCGCATGAGGTCAAGGAACGCGTCAACTGTGTTCTCGACGCCGTCAACAACGGTCTCGTCGTAGACGACCTCACCCGCAGCAAGCCAGCCGCCCATCTGGCGGAGAAACTCGGGCATGTGGTGGAAGTAGTTGCCGAGCGTAAAGCCCTGCAAAGTGAGGCCGCGGGTGGTGATGTTGGCCATGTTGCGGGGGCCAACGGGCGGGGTGTCAGAGTTGTACTGCGAGATCGCACCGCAGAGCGCGGCCCGTCCGCCATCGTTGAAGGAGTAGAGGGCAGCCTCCAGGTGCTCACCGCCGACGTTGTCGAAGTACACGTCAATACCGTTGGGAGCTGCCGCTTCCAGCTGCTCCCGAACTGGACCATTGTGGTAGTTGAACGCAGCGTCATACCCGTATTTGCTGGTCAGCAGGGCAACCTTCTCGTCGGACCCGGCGGAGCCAATGACACGACCTGCACCCTTGAGGCGCGCGATCTGACCCGCGGCCGAACCGACGGCGCCAGCGGCACCGGAGATAAACACGGTGTCGCCCTCTTTCATATGGGCGATTTCGGTCAGCCCAACATAAGCGGTGAGAGCGGTCATACCGAGGATGCCCAGGTAGGCAGACAGCGGCACGCCGGGCAGCTCTTGGACAACCCGAAACGCGGAGGCATCCGCTTGGGCAATGTCACGCCAACCGTCTTGGTGCACAACCACATCGCCAACCGACACCGTGGGCGCGGCAGATTCGATGACCCGGCCAACGGCACCGCCGGTCATGGTCTCGCCGAGGACGTAGGGCGGGGTGTAGGACTTGACGTCATTCATACGTCCGCGCATGTAGGGGTCAACGGAGATGAACTCGTTCGCCACACGAATTTGGCCGGCCTCAAGGGGCGGAAGTTCCACCTGCACGGTGCGAAAGTCGGAGGCCGTCGGCCAGCCGCTGGGGCGCGCAATGAGTTGAATTTGAGTGCTGGTGGATGTGGTGGGGGTCACGATAATTACCTTTCCCGTTTATGTACCGGTCGTTTCACTATATATTGGGGGAAGGCGGATGTCCGCCACGCTGCGAGATTTCACGGCTCACTCTTGGGAGATTCACTATGGGCAGGGTTCAAACCTTCGACACCACGGTCGCGGTGCAGGCGGCGCGGAACCAGTTTTGGGAACACGGTTACGAAGGCACGTCCCTGGCCGACCTTGAAGAAGTCACCGGTCTCAACCGGTCGAGCCTGTATCACGCCTTCACCAGCAAGCGCGGCCTGTTCGATGCGGCGGTGGAGAACTATTTGGACACCGTCATCCGCCCCCGTATTCGTGTTCTTGCAAACGCTGAAACCGCGGATGCCTCTGTGCATGGGTCGCGCGATGCGCTCGTGACCTACTTCGATGGCCTTGCTACCGCGTTGGCGGTTCGGGAGGAGGGTGCCGGTCCCTCCGGCTGCCTCCTGGTGAACAGCGCAGCGGGCCTGGCCGGTCACGACGAAGCTCTTCGCCAGGTGGTCGACAGTTACCGCAGTGAATTGGCCGAGGCTATCGCAACTGCTGTGCGCGCCAGGTCGACGCAGTTGGCGCAGCAGGTCGTTGAACATCGCACGCGTCTGCTCAGTGCGCTGTCGGTGAGCGCCCTGCTGCTGGTGCGGGTGAACCGA
>DASYMY010000520.1:0-4011 GCA_036008825.1 Glaciihabitans sp. | reverse complement strand
TCACCGACCTGGTGGCCTGCGCGGCCAACCCGCTGCAGGCCGCTTGCCACCGAGGGTGGGGATTCGACCTGAACCACAAGGTCAACCTCGCCCATGTCGATGCCGAGTTCAAGGGAAGAGGTCGCGACAACACAGCGCAGCCGGCCGCTTTTGAGGTCATCTTCGATGAGGGCACGCTGGTCTTTGCTGACGGATCCGTGGTGGGCACGGGCCAGCAGCGGGGTGCCGCCGGCAACCACACCGGATTGGCCCATCATCTGTGCGGGCGGCGCCATCGTGCTGACCGCCGCCGAACCTGCGGCGCCCGAGCCACTTGAGTGCGCGGCGAGCGACGCGTCGTCTTTGGCCGTCGCGCGCGAGGCATCCGTCAGCTCTGCGTCCTCGAGTTCTGCGTCCTCACGTTCTGCCGCAGTGTTCTCGCCCGCCATTAGCTCACCCGAGGGCGGATTCAGCCGGTCGGAGTAGATCTCGTTGAGGCGACCCGTCAGCCCTTCGGCCAGGCGGCGGGAGTTCGCGAACACAATGGTCGATCGGTGCTCGAGGATGAGGTCAACGATTCTCTCCTCCACATGTGGCCAGATCGACCCCTGCGGAGCCGTGCCGGCGGAAGAACCCTCCAGCACCGGAGCCGTGCCTAGCTCGGTCATATCGTCAACGGGAACAACCACCCGCAGATCAAACTGTTTGCCCGACGGCGGCGCGACGATGGTCACGGGCGCGCTGCCACCCAAAAACCGAGCCACCTCTTCTCGTGGACGAACGGTGGCAGACAGGCCAATACGTTGTGCGGGTTTGGGTAGCAGGGCGTCGAGCCGCTCAAGCGACACCGCAAGGTGCGCACCACGTTTGGTGGACGCCACGGCGTGAATCTCGTCAACAATGACGGTCTCTACCCCGGCCAAAGTGGCGCGGGCCGCCGAGGTCAACATCAGATACAACGACTCGGGGGTGGTGATGAGAATGTCTGGCGGTGTGCGCGCCAGCACACGCCGATCTTGCGACGACGTGTCACCGGATCGCACCCCCACCGTGATGGACGGAGCGGGTAGGCCTAATCGTTTCGCGGTCTGAGTCACCCCCACCAGTGGCGAGCGGAGGTTGCGCTCCACGTCAACACCGAGTGCTTTCAGTGGGGAAATGTAGAGGATCTTGGTGCGCTGCACCGGATCAGCGTCTGCAGCCGGCGGGTGCGCCAGCAATTGGTCGATGGACCACAAAAACGCGGCCAGCGTTTTACCCGACCCGGTTGGGGCAACAACAAGAGCGTGCGAGCCGGAGGAAATGGCCTCCCACGCGCCGAGCTGGGCGGGAGTGGGCTCAGGAAATGCCCCGCCAAACCACTCACGGGTTGCAGGTGAGAACCGGTTGATCACCGACGCCATGCCGTCACCTCCCGTTGCCCGTTGCCCGTGTCACCGGCATCCGCCGTTCTCTGAGTTTTGGTCGATCTTTTTTGTGTGTGCTCTTTTGGCCGACGGTGTCTTCCGCGTAGGGTCGATATGTAGCCCCAGACCCCGGTTACATAGTCAGCGTCGAGCATGTTTAACCATCGGGGAGATCATAATGAAGGCCTCTGACACATTTACCGGATCCGACAACACGGGCGAGCTGAGCGGAATTCTGCCGGACACGTCCGGTGGCACAAGTCCGCTGGTATTTCGTATCCAACGCCTCTGGGCCAACGGACGTTACTCGCACTATGTGTTTTGCTCCTATCGCAGGGAGGGGCTATTGCTTCCGCCATTTGGGCCGTTCCCCACGTGGAACGCCGCCGAAGATGCGACCGTCGCCATCCGCGCGCTCATTGACGAACCCTCCGGGCAGACGGAGTAGCGGAGCTCTCGCCGCCCCGACTCTCAGCGAATGTGCTGATTCAAGAAGGCGGTCACGTCGGTGAATTCCTCCGGCGAAATCGAATGAGTCAGGTCCTCGTAGATACGGGTGGTGTCGGTGGTGTGGCCGGGAATCCACTCAGATGTGCGGTCAACGGCGGATGCCGCAATCACCGGGTCCGCTGTTCCCCGGCCCCAGAAGACCGCTGGTCGTATGCGCTCGAGTTCTGCATCGCCCTCGTGACCGCCCGAGGCGACGAAGCCAGACAGCGCGACAGTTGCAGCGAACCGGGTTGGCGCGTGACGCAGCAGCTGTAGCGATAGCGCGGCGCCCTGCGAGAAACCGAGCAGGCTCACGCTGGTGTAGTCGAGGGTGTCAAGCCATTCCAGAACCGCTTCGGCCGCCGCATTGACGTTGGCGGCAGGCGGGTTTCCGGGCTCACTGTCGACCATCGTGAACCAGGCGTAGCCGCCACTCTCGGTGATTGGTGCACGCAACGATGCGATTACCGGGCCGAGCGGTAGGCGAGGGGAGAGCCCAAAGAGGTCACCCTCGTGTGAGCCGTAGCCGTGCATCAGGACCAGGAGCGGGCGCCCGGCGCGCTCCCGCTCGGGAGCAGACCACAGCACGGCATCCGAATCAATTTTCATGCCAGTAATTCACTTTCTGAGCGCCGCATCCGGGAGCCCCACCGCTTCAACGGTACTGCTCACATCGTGCGTGGGGTAAGAATGGAGCATGAGCTCCGTAGGAACCCCTGACCCGAACCCCGGCTGGCTCTCCGATGAGGAGCTTGCCCACGTCCGCTCGCGACTTCCCCTGCTGTATGTCGAAGCCGTGCCTGTGCGCGTTGACGGCCTCGGCCAGGTCACCCATGTGGGTGTTCTTCTGCGAGCCAACGCGGAGGGCGCGATGAGTCGCACCCTCGTGTCGGGGCGTGTGCTCTACGGCGAGACATTGCGCGACGCGTTGTTCCGTCACCTCGAAAAGGACCTCGGGCCGATGGCATTTCCGCAGCTACCTGCCTCGCCCGTGCCGTTCTCAGTGGCCGAGTACTTTCCGTTCCCTGGCGCCCAGTTCACCGACGACCGTCAGCACGCGGTCTCCCTGGCCTACGTTGTTCCCGTCACCGGAACCTGCGACCCCCGCCAGGACGCACTCGAGCTGACCTGGATGACTCCGATCGAAGCAGCCTCCGACGCGGTCGCCGCCGACATGGAAGGTGGCCGTGGCGCACTGTTGCGCGCCGGGCTCGCCTCCGTCGGACGCCTCTTCTAGCTGGTAGCTCTCTAGCTCGTTGCGCCGCTAGCTGGTAGCGCCGACCCAGCCGTGCTCGGCGAACCAGAGCTGGCACAGCCTGCTCCACTCTTCGAGCGGGCCGAGCCCTATGGCGAGCCCCTTGCCGTGATCGCCGCGCTCGAAAACGTGGAGGTCAAAGGGAACGTTGTGCGCGGCGAGGGCGCTCGCGTAGCGCAGAGCGTGACTGACCGGCACACCTCCGTCGTCGGCGGTGTGCCAAAGGAACGTGGGTGGGGTTGACGCGTCGACCAGATACTCGGCGCTCAACGCCCGACGGTTGTCGAGGGTGTCGGCATCTCCCAGCAGGGCAGCGAGCGACTGCGAGTGCGGCTCGTGGGTCATCGAGATAACCGGGTAGCAGAGTACGGACAGGTCAACACGAGCCACGTGCGCGGCCACCGTCGCAGCATCAACTAGCCCTGCCGGAGTCACTGTCGCTGGGTTCACCCCGGTCGACAGCAGCGCGGCCACGTGTCCACCGGCGGAGAAGCCGAGCACTGCGATGCGCGAGCGGTCGACACCCGAGTTGACGTCGAGGTCGCTGGCGGCAAGGCCCGCGCTTGAGGCATCCGCTGGTGACGTATTTGCTGGTGAGGTTGCCGTCTTCGAGAAGTTGAGCGAGCCGCTGCGGGCGGCGACGAGCACGTCCTGCACACGACGCAGTCCGCTCGGGTACCGGTTGGGGGAGACCGGGTACTTGACCACGAGAGCGTTGAGGCCAATCTGCGCGAGCCACTGGGCGACGTTGCTGCCTTCGTGGTCGGCGTGGTGCTCGTAGGATCCGCCGGGGAGGACGAGAACGAGGGGAGCGGCCGGGCTTCCCGCTGGCAAATCTGCCGGGTAGAAGCTGAGGTCGGAATCAGTCAAGGCGGGGGTGGG
>DASYMY010000519.1:0-14448 GCA_036008825.1 Glaciihabitans sp. | reverse complement strand
ATTGCGGTCATCCGCGAGTCGCTGACAAACGTTGTCAAGCACGCTCAGGCCGACGAGACATCCGTGGGCGTGAGCGTCTCCGACGGTGTACTGACCATCGAAATCATTGACGACGGTGTTGGTGTTGGCGATACAACTCGGCGCAGCGGTCTTGCGAATCTCACCTCCCGCGCTATCGCGCACGGGGGAGACTTCACCTTCGATTCCGTCCCCGGACGCACTTGCGTTCGATGGTCGGCACCATACAAAAACACAGACGAGGCGACATCACGATGAGTAACCCGATCCGCATTTTTCTAGTCGACGATCACGAAGTGGTTCGCCGCGGGGTAGCCGAACTGCTGCAGGCCGAATCGGACATCGAAGTGGTGGGCGAGGCCGGCACCGCAGCGCAAGCTCGTTCGCGAATCCCTGTCACCCACCCCGACGTTGTGTTGCTCGACGTGCGCCTGCCTGACGGTAGTGGCATCGATGTATGCCGAGACCTGCGTGCCACGAACCCTGGTACCCGTTTTCTTATCCTTACCGCTTACGACGACGACCAGGCGATGTTCGCCGCAGTTATTGCGGGAGCCTCCGGGTATGTCCTCAAGGACGTTCGGGGAAGTGGCCTTATTGACAGTGTGCGTCAGGTCGCGGCCGGCCGATCGCTTCTTGACCCTTCGCTCAGCCGGAAGGCAGTTGAAGGAATGAAAGACACCAGCCACCACGATCCGCGCCTGGCCGTGCTGAGCGTGCGCGAACGCGAGGTGCTCTCTCTCATCGCCGACGGGATGACCAATCGCCAAATCGGGGAGACACTGTCCCTCGCCGAGAAGACGGTCAAAAACTATGTGTCCAGTCTGCTGAGCAAATTGGGGCTCCAGCGACGCACCCAGGCGGTTGCGCTTCAAATCGACGTGCGAAGCCCCCACAACTAACGCGGCGTCACCAACTCCTGCTGGAGGTGAACGATGCGGCGGGCACGCTGAGCGGTGCTTGCGGCAATCAGCATCACAACAAGGGCCACGCCGGTAATGGCGGCTCCCGCCCAGATCGGCGAGGTGTAGCCCAGCCCGGCCGTGATGGTGACGCCACCGATCCACGCACCCAATGCGTTGCCGATGTTAAACGCACCGATGTTCGCCCCGGAAACCAGCGTGGTGGACTCGCCCGCAAACGCCATCACTCGCATCTGCAGGCCCGGCACGGTGCCAAACCCCACCCCACCCATAAGAACCAGCGAGACCAGCGTGGCAATCGGATTCGCGGCGGTCAGCGCGAAGAAAATGAGCACCGCGGTGAGGCCTGCAATAAGCACCACAAGGGTGGCGTCGAGGGCGCGGTCAGCAAACTTGCCGCCCAGCACGTTGCCAACAAACATGCCGGCCCCAAAGAGGATGAGCAACCACGGCACGGTGGAACTGGCGAACCCACTCACGTCAGTCAGTACGTAAGCAATGTAGGTGAATGCACCAAACATTCCGCCGAACCCCAAAATGGTAACGAGGAGCGATAGCCACACCTGACCCGATCGGAACGCCACCAATTCCCCGCGGATGCCAGCACCGCGAGTTCCTCTGCCGGTATCGGGCACCAGCGTAACAATGCCAACCAAAGCGACAACACCGATAACGGTTATTGCCCAGAAGGTCGACCGCCAACCGTAACTCTGGCCAAGCAGGGTGCCGAACGGAACGCCGAGGACATTGGCCAGAGTCAATCCGGTAAACATGACCGCAATTGCGCCGGCCTTTTTGTCTGCGGCGACCATCGCCGCCGCAACGACAGCACCAATCCCAAAGAAGGCGCCATGGCACAGTGCCGCGACAATGCGGCCCAGCAGCATCATCGAATAGCTGGGCGCGAGAGCGGAGAGGAGGTTGCCGGCAATGAACAGCACCAACAGGCCAACCAACACGTGCTTGCGGGGCAATCGTGTGACGGCTGCCGTGATCAGCAGGGCGCCAACGGCCACGCTGAGCGCATAACCCGTGATCAACCAGCCCGCCGCGGCCTCATCGACGCCAAAATCTGCGGCGACTTCGGGCAGCAGCCCCATAATGACGAACTCGGTGAGTCCAATTCCGAACCCGCCGAGGGCGAGCGCGATAAGGCCAATAGGCATAAACAACTCCTGAGAATACGCGACGACTCTTGGTCGACCACAATATGACGCGTACGCTAGTAGTTGCAGACGCGGGTTAAATGATTGCACACGCAACTATGCCGCGCAAGCAACTACTTTGGTCGAGATTGACCATCGGCACTTCTAGAGACACGAAAGGCGAACCGTGAGCATCGAAGACGACGCAGTCGAAGTGCGTGCCCAGGGGTGGCGAACACTGGCTGCTCTGCACGGAATGATCGAGTCTGAACTGGAACGCGCACTGCAGTCAGCAGCCGCGCTCTCGGTGGTTGAGTTCACGGTTCTTGATGTGCTGAGCAGGCAGGACGGGTGGCACATGCGGATGCAACAGCTCGCGCGGGCAACAGCCCTTAGCGCGAGCGCCACAACACGTTTGGTTAATCGCCTCGAAGATCGTGGACTTCTCACCCGGATTTTGTGTGCCGACGATCGCCGAGGCATTTACACCGAATTGACCCGGGCTGGCGTCGACTTATTGGAGCGGGCGCGGCCAGCGCATACTGACGCGTTGGAGAAGGTGCTCGCGGAGGCCGCCGAGGTGCCTGAGCTCGCCGGGCTGGTCGACGCACTGCCGGCACTGACCTCCGCCCGCTAGCGCGGCCCGCGTGAACGGCGCTGACTACCTCGCGCGGTGTGGCATCCGCTGGTTACGTGGTTGGTTCGGAATTTTCCCGGGATACCATGGGTTAGAGAAGTCAATACGTACGCATTGAATTTGAGGAGTGGACATGGCGCAGAACATCGAGCTGGGACTAGATACCTTTGGGGATGTCACCAGCGGCACCGATGGGGCGCCGTTGCCGTACCCTCAGGTCATTCGGAATGTGATCGCCGAAGCTGTTATGGCTGATGAGTCCGGTGTGGACTTTATCGGTATTGGTGAACACCACCGCGACGACTTTGCCGTGTCTGCGCCGGACGTTGTCCTTGCTGCAATCGCAGGGCAAACGAAGCGGATTCGACTGGGATCAGCCGTTACTGTACTCAGCTCCGATGACCCCATTCGTGTGTTCCAGCGTTTTGCGACCCTCGACGCTGCCTCCAATGGTCGCGCCGAAGTAATTCTCGGACGCGGTTCGTTCACCGAGTCGTTCCCGCTGTTCGGGTTCGAGCTCTCTCAGTACGAGGAACTCTTTGAAGAGAAGCTTGACCTTTTCGCCGCGGTGCGCACCGAGAAGCCTGTGACCTGGAAGGGAACCACGCGGGCGCCGCTGACCAATCAGAGCGTTTTCCCCACCACCGAGTCGGGTCAGTTGAAGACCTGGATCGGTGTGGGCGGCAGTCCCCAGTCGGTGGTGCGCGCGGCGACTTACGGTTTGCCCATGATGCTGGCCATCATTGGCGGAGCACCGGAGCGTTTTGTGCCATACGTTGACCTCTACCACCGTGCGCTCGCTCAGCTGGAGACCCCGACCCTGCCGATTGGTGTGCACTCGCCCGGATATGTAGCCGACACCGATGAGCAGGCCCGCGAAGAATTGTGGCCGCCGTTTAAAGCCAACCGCGACGCGATTGGTGCACAGCGCGGCTGGGCCCCAATGACACGCGCCGAGTTCGACAATGAGGCCGACCACGGCTCGTTGTATGTTGGCTCGCCGGAGACCGTTGCGAAGAAGATCGCCGCAACGGCATCTACCCTGGGCTTGTCGCGGTTCGACCTCAAATACAGCTCGGGGCCGCTCTCCCACGAAAAGATGCTGCACGCCATTGAGCTGTACGGAACCCAGGTTGCCCCCATGGTTCGTGACATGCTGGCGTAATCATCGGCATCAGTCGGTAAATAATGGCGCAGCCTCGAGGGGCTGCGCCATTGTTCTGTCAGGAGTGCAGAAAGTCCCTGAACTCACCGGCCGCTGTCGCGAAAGACGGCAACACAGGCCAAAAACCCGGTTTTGACCCCTCTATCGGGGCAAATCTCGAGTATTGGCGACTTTAGCGACACCCGGGCCTTGACTGACCCGCACCCGCGCCTGGTTTTGGCGACACCCAGGCCTTGACTGACCCGCCCCCGGGCCCAGTTTGCCAGCCAAAACAAGAAAAAGGTCCGAACCGCTGGGGTTCAGACCTTTCCTTTTGTCCTGAGACAGGACAAGTGTGGTCAGATAACGCAAAAAACCCCGCCTCTTCCGAAGAAGAGACGGGGTTTTTCGTGTGTTCAGGCGTTAGCCCGTAAAGCTAAAAATCATTCAGTGTGTCTGCACGAGTCACACTGTTTGACTCAAAGACTTAGAGGGGGCGAATGTTCTCAGCCTGGGGTCCCTTGGGGCCCTGAGCGATGTCGAATTCGACCTTCTGGTTCTCGTCCAAGGACTTGTATCCGCTGGAAGCGATCGCCGAGTAGTGCGCGAACACGTCGGGGCTGCCGTCTTCGGGGGAGATGAATCCAAATCCCTTTTCAGCGTTGAACCATTTGACTGTTCCGGTTGCCATGTTGACTCCTTCTAAATTGCATTCGGTCGGTCCCGAATACCGGAGCCTCTCGATCACTGCGTAAAATCACGCGGTGACTCACGAGAAAGCCTAGCCCAAGGAATGCACGATGCAAAACCAATTTCGGCCCAAAACGCAAAAGAGAGTAACAATTAGTTTTTATCGGGGCTGATTCGGGGCCGACGACGCTCAGGTGCAGGCGGTACCGGTTTCGCCGCAATCACGTCCGCAAGAGCGATGGTGACCAAACCGCGACGGGTTTCCACCGTGCAGGAATCAGCGGTTCTGTCGTGAACGAATCCGAGTGCATCTGTGGCGCCTGAATCCAGCCGGAACCGCACAACGACGCGGGTATCGCTAGCAACGGATTGCAAAAACGACACAGCCTCAGCGCCAAACATGGTGGGCGCTCACCAGCCTGACGGTTTGTAGTCCTTGAGGAACACGCCAAAGAGGTCGACTCCTGCTTCACCTTGCACGATGGGGTCGTAGACACGCGCAGCGCCATCCACCAAGTCGAGGGGAGCGTGGAAGCCTTCCTCGGCGAGTCGCACTTTGGTGGGATGGGGGCGTTCGTCGGTAATCCAACCGGTGTCAACGCTGGTCATCAAGATGCCATCGGTTTCGAGCATCTCACCCGCGCTGGTGCGGGTGAGCATGTTGAGGGCAGCTTTAGCCATATTGGTGTGCGGGTGCCCAGGTCCCTTATACCGGCGGGAGAAGACTCCCTCCATGGCCGAAACGTTGACGATGTACTTTCGCCTAGCGGTCGAGGCTGCCATCGCCGGTCGGAGTCGACTAATAAGCAAGAAGGGCGCCGTTGTGTTGGCGAGCTGCACTTCGAGCATTTCGAGCGGGTCAACTTCGTGAACGTGTTGAGTCCAGCTATTGATGTCGTGGTGGTCGGGAACGAGCCCGCCGGCGTCGATTGCAGTTCCGGCAGCCAGACGCTCCAGTGACGACGACCCCGCAGCGAGGGCCGCCGCGGTAAGGGAATCCGCGGATGAAGTGCCCGTGCTGGCCGCAAGCTTGAGAATAGGGTGCGCAGCAACCGACGCGGCAAGGGCCAGCGGGTGGGCGTCGTTCGTGTGCCCGAAGGTGAGGAGCTCTGGCAGGGGCCCGTCCGGCAGCGGAGCCAGTTCTGCGTCCGCTAAGGGAGCGTATGCACCGGGGGAGCGGCGCACAGTTTGCGCCGCATTGTTGATAAGGATGTCGAGGGGTCCGCGCTCGGCCACCGCGTCGGCGAGACCTATGACCTGGGCCGGGTCACGCAGATCAATTCCGACAACCCTGAGGCGGTGCAACCAATCTGCTGAATCCGGCAGGGACGAGAAGCGGCGAACCGCGTCCCTGGGAAAACGGGTAGTGATAGTGGTGTGGGCGCCGTCCCGCAGTAGGCGCAGAGCGATGTACATTCCGATTTTGGCGCGGCCGCCGGTGAGCAAAGCGTTTTTGCCGCTGAGATCAGTGGTGGCATCCCGTTTGCTGTGGCTCAGCGCAGCACACTCCGGGCAGAGCTGGTGGTAGAACGCATCCACGCGGGTGTAGTGGGTTTTGCAGATGTAGCAGGCACGTGACTTCAGCAGGGTTCCCGCTATCGGTGCTTCTGTCGTCGCCGCCAGCGGAATGCCACGCGTTTCGTCGTCAATTCGGTCTGCAGCTCCGGTGGCGGTAGCAGCAATAACAGTCAAGTCGGCTTGGGCGATGACGGCGCGCTTCTCCAAGCGACGGTTCTTCTTGACCGACTTGAACATTCGCGCGGTCGCCCGGCGAACCTGAATGAAGTCGGGATGCTCCTCGTCGAGGGAGTTCATGTCCTCCAGCACCTGCAGCGCGATGGCGAGGTTGGTGGGGTCAATCCCGGCCGCCCCGGTCATGGAAGCGCCGTTGTCGGCGGTAATTGTCTCGCCGTCTGCCGGCTCTGTCCCTGAAGTCACATCAGATTGTACGCGACAAGACAACGGGTCAGTGAGAGTGGTTGCAGTGCGACTGTGGCACGGTTGACCCATGGCAAAGATTCTCCTCGACTGTGACCCCGGGCTTGACGACGCCCTCGCCCTGGTTCTCGCCCACGGCGACCCCTCTATCGAGTTGGTGGCCGTAACAACTGTCGGCGGCAACGTTGCGCTGCGCAACACCACCCGAAACGCCCTGCAGCTGCGGGAGTACCTGGGTTTTGAGTCGGTCCCTATTGCTGCCGGCGCCGCCGTTCCGCTCGTTCGTGAAGTCGAAGACGCCGCGCACGTGCATGGTGAAGAGGGGATGGGAACGGTGCGGTTGCCAGAGCCCGCGCTGGAGGCATCCGCCCTTCATGCGGTGGATTTGATCATTGAGACGCTGCGCGCCGCCCCGGGCACCATCCACCTGGTTGCAACGGGACCGCTGACCAACATTGCCCTGGCAGTACAAAAAGAGCCCAACATTGTGTCGTGGGCTGCGTCATTTGTGATTATGGGCGGCTCATTCACTCGCGGAAACACCACCGCCGCGGCGGAATTCAACATTTACGCTGACGCCGAAGCTGCCGCCATCGTGTTCGCGGCGGGCTGGCAGGTGGTGATGGTGGGGCTTGATTTGACGTTGCAGGCCATTGCTACTCCGCCCATTGTGGAGCGGATGCGCAGCCTTGGCACCCTCGGCGAAGAATTGCTCGCGCCCCTGGCTACATTCTGGGTGAATCCGGCAGATGCGAACTGGAGCGGGCAGGCCGTGCACGATGTGTGCGCGGTGGCCTATGTGGTGCGCCCTGACTTGTTCGAGTCGAGGCCGGCTCGTGTGGAGATTGAAACGCAGGGGCAGTTCACATACGGGATGACCGTGGTGGACTTCGACTCGCCCACCCCGAACGCTCTTGTTCCGGTAAGAATCGACGTTGACGGGTTCTGGGACTACGTCCACACCCAGTGGGCAACAATCACCGTGGGCGGAACCAAATGAGCGACGTGCTGCTGGAGAACGTTCCGAGCCCGTGGGATGCCGATGCGGCCTTCGAGGTATTCGAGTCCTGGGCGAATGGTCGGGGTCTTCCCCTCTACCCGGCACAGGCGGAGGCATTGATCGAAATTGTCTCTGGCAACAATCTCGTCTTGAGTACGCCAACCGGCACCGGCAAGTCGCTGGTTGCGATTGGCGCTCACTTCACGGCGTTGGCACAGGGTAAAAAGAGTTACTACACCGCCCCAATCAAGGCGTTGGTGTCCGAAAAGTTCTTCGCCCTCGTCGACATTTTTGGTGCCGAAAACGTCGGGATGGTCACCGGAGATTCTTCGGTCAATGCGGATGCCCCCATCATCTGCTGCACCGCCGAGATTCTGGCGAACCTCGCCCTTCGGCACGGCGCAGATGCCGACGTTGACCAGGTGGTGATGGACGAGTTCCACTTTTACTCCGACCCGGATCGCGGCTGGGCCTGGCAGGTTCCGTTGCTTACCCTGCCGAAGGTGCAGTTCATTGTGATGTCCGCGACCCTGGGTGACGTCACCTGGTTGGCGAAAGACCTCAGCGCACGCACGAATCGGGAGACGGCCACCGTCACCGGTGTCACCCGGCCGGTACCACTGCACTACTCGTATGCGACAACCCCGGTGCATGAAACCGTGGAAGACCTGCTGAACACACAACAGGCACCCATTTATGTGGTGCATTTCTCTCAAGCTGCCGCGTTGGAGCGCGCCCAGGCGCTCACCAGTGTGAAGGTCGCCACGAGGGAACAGCGAGACGCCATTGCCGAGCTCATCGGTGACTTCCGTTTCACCACCGTGTTTGGCAAAACACTGTCTCGACTGATCCGTTCCGGTATTGGTGTGCACCACGCCGGAATGCTGCCCAAGTACCGCCGTCTGGTGGAGCAGTTGGCGCAAAGCGGACTTCTCCGGGTGATCTGCGGCACCGACACCCTGGGGGTGGGCATTAACGTCCCCATCCGCACCGTGCTTCTGACCGCGCTCACCAAATATGACGGAACTCGAATGCGGCAGCTGAGCGCACGCGAGTTCCACCAGATCGCCGGCCGGGCAGGCCGAGCCGGGTACGACACCGCGGGAACCGTTGTGGTTCAAGCCCCCGACCACGAGACTGAAAACGCGCGCTTGGTTGCCAAGGCAGGCGACGACCCGAAGAAGCTGAAAAAGGTGGTGCGCAAAAAAGCTCCGGAAGGTTTTGTCTCTTGGGGCGAGCCGAGTTTCACCCGCCTGATCGTCGCCGAACCGGAGCTGCTCACCTCCAGCATGCAGATGACCTCAGCCATGCTGATCAACGTGATTGGGCGTGGGGGAGACGTGTTCTCCAACGTGCGCTCGCTGGTGTTCGACAACCACGAACCGAGGCACCGTCAACTGGCGATGGCCCGCCGCGCTCTCGGGATCTATCGCACCCTCCGTACAGCTGAGATTGTTCACCAAGCGGATGACGGAACGATTCGGCTTACCCTTGAATTGCAACCCAACTTCGCGTTGAACCAGCCCCTGTCGCCGTTTGCGCTCGCCGTGTTCGATCTGCTCGACCCTGACCCCGCT
The DNA here is from genome assembly GCA_036008825.1 of Glaciihabitans sp. Taxonomy (GTDB): domain Bacteria; phylum Actinomycetota; class Actinomycetes; order Actinomycetales; family Microbacteriaceae; genus Glaciihabitans. The sequence continues at coordinate 5,376 of DASYMY010000519.1, read as the reverse complement.
GCTAGCGCCGGAACCGGGCACTACGCGTTGGACATGATCTCCGTCATTGAGGCGACCCTCGACGACCCGAGGCCGGTGATCTCCCAGCAGCAGTTCCAGGCCAGGGGCGAAGCGGTTGCCGCCATGAAGGCTGAGGGAATTGAGTATGACCAGCGAATGGAACTGCTGGAGCAAATTGTGCATCCACAGCCGCTCAAAGAGCTCCTCGATGAGGCCTTCAGCACCTACAGTGCAACGCAGGCCTGGATCGCTGACTTTGAGCTGAGACCCAAATCGGTGGTGCGCGACATGTTCGAGCGCGCCATGACTTTCGCCGACTACACCGGGTACTACAAACTGGCCAGGTCTGAGGGTCTGGTACTGCGGTACCTCTCCGACGCGTACCGGGCGGCTCGGCAAACAATTCCCGACGAGGCCAAAACCGAAGAGCTGCTCGACATCATCGAATGGTTGGGTGAACTCGTTCGCCAGGTGGACTCCAGCCTGCTCGACGAATGGGAAGCGCTGAGCAACCCGACAGAGAACATCGACGGCGCTCCCGTGCTACCCCCTGTTCCGGCCGGGGTGACCGGAAACCCACGCGCGTTTCGGGTTCTGGTGCGCAACGAGATGTTCCGGCGGGTGCAGCTGGCCGCCTACGACGAGGTCGGTGAGCTGGGCATTCTTGATGGCCCCGCCGGGTTTACTGCTGGGGCATGGGCCGACGCACTTGACGCGTACTTCGAGGTGCACGACGAGATTGGTACCGACGCTGACGCTAGAGGTCCCGGCATGCTGATGATCACCGAAGGCCCGACGCAGTGGACGGTGCGACAAATTTTCGCTGACCCAGCCGGAGACCACGACTGGGGAATCAGCGCGGTTGTTGACCTCGCCGAATCCGACGAGCAAGGCGTCGCCGTAGTGCGAGTGACCTCGGTAGGAGCTCTCTAATCGCCCGCCATTAGATGCCGAGGGTGCGCTCGAGAAAGGCATTGCGAAACAACCCGTTGGGGTCGTGCCTGGCCACCAGCTCGCGGAAGTCGTCCAACCGTGGATACACCCCGGCAAGGTCGACCGCGCTCGCGGTGAAGACTTTCCCCCAGTGGGGGCGCGCACCCAGCGGGAGGAGGATGGCCTCAATGTCGGGCAGCAGCGCACGCACAGCGGGCTCATCCATCTTCCACGTGAAATGGATCCCCACGGCGTCGGTGTTGTACGCCCCGCTGAGCCACAGATCGTCCTTGGCCATCGTGCGCAGTTCGGTGATCATCAACAGCGGCTCAATTCGCTCCCCGATGTCCCGCAGGCCCTCAAGGGCCGCACGAATATTCGCGCGCGGAACCAGGTACTCGCTCTGCAACTCGTTTCCGTTGCTGGGGGTGAACTCCAGCCGAAAATGCGCCAATCGTTCGCTCCACGGACCGGACACACCGAGCTGAGGGGTGGTGTTGATCGGGTCGTTGCCGGGCAGCATGTGCACCTCGGTCGCTGCACGCGGCGCCCCCAACAGTGTTACCGGGGGTTCCGGGGCGTCCATTCGCGACTTCAGCCACGTGGTGCCAATGGTCTCGCCCAACCAATTGGTGAACATACTCACGCTGTAGGCGCTTGAGGTTACGGCGTCGAAGTGGTTCAGCGCATCATCCCAGCGCAGGTCGGTGTAGACATCCTGTCGAACGTCAAAGGTCGGTTCAATGTCGAGAACAACGCGGGTGAGAATTCCGAGGGCGCCCAGGGCAACAACGGCGCCCGAGAAGTCAGGTTCGCCCCGCCGCAAGGTGATGAGCTCACCGAGACCATTCACAAACTCAACGGCCGCAACCGCGGTCGCCAGGTTTCCATTGTTGTCCCCGGAACCGTGGGTGGCGGTCGACACCGCACCCGCAACCGAAATGTGTGGCAGGGAGGCCATGTTGTGAATAGCCCAGCCCTCATCGTGCAGGGCACTGGCGAGATGACCGTAGCGGATGCCGGCGGCAACCGAGACTTGGCGAAGCTCGGCGTCGACCGCCGTCTGGCCCTCCCAGTCCTCTAATGACACCAGATCCCCGACCGTGTCGGCGATGTCGGTGAACGAGTGACGGGAGCCGAGCGCCCGTACCGGGGTGCCGCGGGCAATGATGTCGCGCAACTGCTGGGCCGAGGTCGGTCGGAGAATGCTCTGCGCCGCATAGTGATAGTTCTGTGCCCAGTTGAATCCGACGTCGCTGTCTTCATATGTCATGGCTGAAGGATAACGATTGTGCTGGTGTGCGCGGCGAACGATGCTGGCGCGTTTCGGTGTTGACTGGAGTTATGCACCCGCGCCCCCAACTCATTCTCCCCATCGCGATTCTGGCGTCGTTCGTCGCATTTCTCGACGGCAGTGTGATTAACGTGGCTCTGCCGGCTATCTCGACGGAGCTAGGCGGAGGCCTGTCTGTTCAACAGTGGGTTGTTGACGCCTACCTCATTACCCTGGGTTCTCTTATTTTGTTGGCCGGGTCGCTGTCTGATCTGGTTGGTCGAATTGTGGTGCTGCGAGTGGGCCTGATCGGGTTTGGCATCACCTCCCTGGCCTGCGCACTCGCCCCCACTGCAGAGTTCCTGGTGATCTCGCGCGCGTTGCAGGGAGCGGCCGGCGCTCTGCTCGTTCCCTCCTCCCTGGCGTTGATCCTGTCGTCCTTCCGAGACGCGGCCCAAAGCAAAGCTATTGGCCAGTGGACAGCGTGGACGAGCACCGCATTTCTCGCTGGCCCGTTGCTCGGCGGCGTCTTTGTTGACCTTCTGAGTTGGCGTTGGGTGTTCGCGATCAATGTGCTTCCGATCGCCGTCACCCTGGTGCTGTTGGTGATGCTCGGGCAACGAGACATCCGCTCCGTGGGTGTGCGAATTGACTACCTGGGTGCGGTGCTGTGTGTTCTTGGGCTGGGTGGGCCGGTGTTTGCGTTGATTGAGCAGGCCAACTTTGGGTGGACATCCCCGGCGGTGTTGGTGCCGTTGATAGGCGGGCTGCTCTGCTTCGCAGGTTTTCTCTGGCGGCAACGGGTCGCCGCTCAACCCCTAATGCCGTTGGGGCTGTTCACGATCCGAAACTTTTCGGTGGGCAACCTGGCAACCACCTTGATCTACGCGGCGCTGTCGCTCGGCGGATTTATTGTTGTGCTGTTTCTGCAGCAGGTCGCAGGGTTTTCTGCCACCCTCGCCGCCGCAGCGTTGTTGCCCATGACGGTGCTTAACATTCTGTTGGCGTCGTATTTTGGCACGCTGAGCGGTCGGTATGGTCCGCGCCTCTTTATGACCGTTGGGCCCATCACGGCAGCCGCTGGTTACCTTCTGATGCTCGCAACCGACAGCACGGTGAACTACTGGAGTCAGATGTTCCCGGGCGTTGTGCTGTTTGGGTTGGGCCTTTCGATCACGGTGGCGCCGCTCACCTCAGCCATTTTGGGATCGGTGCCCAAAGCTCAATCCGGTATCGCCTCCGCGGTGAACAACGCCGTCAGTCGTATTGCCGGGTTGGTTGCGATCGCCGCAACCGGACTCATTGTGGGAGACCAGCTTGATTTAGGCGGGTTCCACCGTGGGCTGATTGTGACAGCAGTGTTGCTCTTCGCCGGTGGGGTGGTGTCAGCGTTGGGTATCCGCAACCCTGCTCGAACGCAGAGCCCTGCGCTGAGCCGGTAGTGAGTTACACGGTTAAAACCAGCTGATTTCCGGCGAAAGCCAAAAGCGTCACGTTCACAATGGCGCCAACAATGATCAGCTGAAAGAGCAGCCGACTTGGTTCGCGGGTGAGTACCAAAATGATGCCAGTTGCCGCGACGATCCCGCTGATAACGAGTCCAACCCAGCCAATGGTCGATACCGCGCCCGAGGTGGCTCCTGCACCAAACACCACACAGCAGGATGCGGCCATCAGGAACAGGTAGGTCGTGATCCCCGACGGTGTACGGCCCATCCGGTGAGGCAATCCACTCACGCCGGTGGCTTTATCGTCGTCCAGATCGGGCAACACGTTGGCGAAATGCGCGGCTACCCCCAAACACGCGCCTGCGGCCATCGCCCACCAGGCTGCCGCCGCCGGTTCTGCCCGCGATGCCGTGACAACGAGCGGGAGAAGACCAAAACTGACGATGTAGGGAACGACTGACGCAGCCGTGTTTTTGAGCCCCGCGTTGTACAACCAAGCCGAAATGATGAAAACCGTGTGCGTTACGGTGGCGGCCGCACCGAGCGGGAGCGTCAGGGCAATGGCGAGCAGTGCCGAGATGATGGCCGCATTGCGAACGGCTTTCGCCGAAATATCGCCCCGGGCGACCGGTTTGTCGGTGCGACCAACACTGCGGTCACGCGCGGCATCAATCCAGTCGTTGGACCACCCAACCGAAACTTGGTTGGCCAGAACTGCCGCCGTCAACAGAGCTAGCCGTGCCGGCTCCACCTCGGCGGCAATCCCCAGCACCGCGGTGATGAGGGTGACGGCGATTGTGGGACCCGGGTGAGTAGATAAGGCCAGAGCCACGGCTTTGGAAGGCATCCTGTAATGCTAGAGGGGTTGCCTTGACGAACCGCCGCTGACGGAGTCGGTCAGGGCCCACTAATCCGACTAAGTTGGAACGATGCTGACAGCACCGGACGACCACCAGCTTGCACAGATCCTTCCTGGTGACTGGAAGATTGTGGCCACCAACTTTCCAATGTGGCTCACAGGGGAGCGCAGTGACCCCACCTTCAGCTACCGGTTGATCTCCGAAAACCCGCTGGTGCTCGGCGACGATGTCTCGTACACCACAGCAGCAGGGGTGCGTAAACACCTGCTGGGGGTTGACCGTTGGAAGGGGCGCGACTTCACCTGGCGCGGCAAAGGCCTCACCCGCCTGGTCGCCAGCTCCTGGTCGGTTCCCGGTGTAAATGTTGCCGGCACCATCGCCGCCATTCGCTTCTCCAAATCACTCGTGTCGCCGGCCGGAATCGACATTGTCGTGCGCGCAGACGCCGATTTTCCTGAGCCGCGCGCTGCTGTCGCCACCGAATCCCAACGTTTCGGTCTGACGGCGGAAGATTTCGCCTCACTGACCTGGCTGGATCGCTTGCCCGTCTCGTGAGAGGTGTTATCACCACCCGACTGATCGCGGCACTGAGCTGTTGCCTCGTCATCGCCGGGTGTACCTCCGCTGCGCCGTCGACCGATCGGACGACCGCGCGCAGCTACAGCATTCCGATGCCAACGCGCACGGTTGACCCCGCCGCGACTTATGCGCAGCATGCGCTCGACAGTATGGAACTGCGTGAGAAGGTCGCCAGCCTGCTGATGCTGCACTACCCGGGCACCGACGCTGCCGCGCTGACGGACTTTGTGACCCGCTACCAGCCGGGTGGCCTGATTCTGATGGGCGACAACATACCGGCGGT
>DASYMY010000518.1:0-4188 GCA_036008825.1 Glaciihabitans sp. | reverse complement strand
TGAGGCGATTCGGAAAAGCCGGAGCAGTGGGCGAGGTCATACTTCGAGCTTACGACGCCCCGTACCGCCCGAGCGCGGGGCATCCGCAACTGTAGTTTTCTCATCCTCACGTGAAGAAAGTCTCATGATGTGCGCAACTGTTGACGTGGTCACGTGAGCGGAGTTCCATGGCGAAGAACCCCCCAAACGAGGGTAGTCCAACACCGTCAGAGTTGACGGCTGTTGATTCCATTCGGAAGGAGATAACCATGACACTCACAACACCCGGCGCTCGGCGGCGGGGACGACTTAAAACGTTCGTCGTCTTCGCCACCGTTGCGGTGATGAGCCTGGGGGCCACGCCGGCGTTGGCGGCGGCGAACTGGGCGGACGATTCGTCAGCGCAATCGCGTGCAGAAGAACTTCTCGCGCAAATGACGTTGGAAGAAAAAGTGGGCATGCTGCACGGGGAGATCAACGGAAACTACGGTTTCTACAATGCTCCGATTGAGCGGCTCGGTATTCCCGCACTCACCATGGCCGATGGTCCCGCTGGTGTTCGTTTGGCCAACCCCGATGTCAACGAGGGGGAAGCGACGGCCTTTCCTGCTCCGATCGCAATTGCCGCCTCCTGGGAGGCTGACATTGCTGAACAGTTCGGGCGCACTGCGGGGGCTGAGGCGTTTTCGACCGGGCACAATGTGCTGCTCTCCCCTGCCGCAGATATTTTCCGTGACCCTCGCGCCGGTCGTGGGTTCGAAGCGTTCGGCGAGGATTCTCTGCTGTCGGGAGTGATGGCTGCCCGCCACATTGTGGGCATTCAGTCCAATCCCGTTTTGGCCGACATCAAACATCTTTCCGCGTACAACCAGGAGACAAACCGTCTGATCGGCGGAAACGCTATTGTCTCTGAGCGCGCCTATCAGGAGGTGTACAACCGTCCCATAGCTATGGCAGTTGAAGGAGGGCACCCGGCATCCGCCATGTGTGCGTTCAACAAAATCAACGGTGTGTGGGCGTGTGAAAACGCGGAACTGCTCACAACAATTCTTCGTCAACAGATGAGCTTCGCCGGGTTTGTGATGAGCGACTACAACGCGACACACACCACCGTGGAGTCCTTCGCCGCAGGCCTCGATCAAGAGCAACCCGCCAACTATCACTTTGGCGACGAGCTGATCCGTCTTGTCAACGAAGGCACCATTGCTATGGCGGATGTCGACGCTAAAGTACTCAACGTTCTGCGGCCCATGTTCGCACTTGGTCTATTTGACAACCCCGTTGTCACCACCGGCTTTGACGAAGTTGCCAACGCCAGCACAGCGCAGACCTTTGCCGAACGTTCCATGGTTCTGCTCAAAAACGACAACGGCATCCTGCCGGTGTCCGAAGCGAACACACGCAGCATCGCCGTTATTGGGGCAGACGCCGATACGGATGTCGCCGGAGGTGGGTCTTCGCTGGTGAAAGGGACCGACTCGGTCTCGCCGCTAGAAGGTATCCAGGCTCGAGCGGGTGAGGGTGTTACCGTGACGTACTCCCCGGGAACAGATCCCATTGGCAACGGAGCGGCATTGCTTCCCGGACCCGACGTAGTGCCCTCCGACGTGCTGTCCACCGACGGTCAACCCGGATTGCTCGCACAGTACTGGACAAACCTCGATCGCTCCGGTGACCCTGGCATCACCCGGGTCGAGCCATTTGCGGCCCAGAATCTCGGGTTTGTGAGCCTGCCAAGCTTCAACGCCCAATCCCCGAAACTGCCGGAAACACCGCGCGAGTACAACAATGAGATGGCGGCAACGTGGACCTCGACGTTGACAGTGCCGGTGAGCGGCAGTTACCAGTTCTCGGTCGGCGCCGAAGGCAGCGCAACGTTGTTCTTCGACGACCAACCGGTGGTGACGGTTGACCAGGCGAGCGAATTTGCGACCAACACCTGGGACGTTGAGTTGACCGAGGGTGACACCCACACCGTACGGATCGAGTACCAGCACGATGTTGCCACGGCGCCCGACGCGGGTTCACAATTCAAGTTCGGGTGGGTTCCGCCTGCAGGCTTCGTCGCAGCGCAAGCGAAAGCTGCGGCCGATCAAGCGGCACAATCCGATCTCGCCGTTGTGGTCGTTCGTGATCTCGCAACCGAGGGCGCTGACAAACCCAGTTTGGCGTTGCCTCAGGGTCAGGACGACCTGATTCGACAGGTATCCGCCGCGAACCCGAACACGGTCGTGGTTCTCACAACGGGTGGTCCGGTAGAAACTGCGTCTTGGGATGCGCAGGTTTCTGCGCTCCTGCAGGCTTGGTATGCCGGGCAGGAGCAGGGAGATGCCGTCGCTCGCATTCTCTACGGGGATGTGAACCCATCGGGCCATCTGCCTGTGAGCTTTCCTGTCGATGAAACGCAAATGCCCACCAGTTCCCCCGAACAGTTCCCCGGCATTGGCGTTGACACCGTGTATAGCGAAGGAATCTTCGTGGGGTACAAGGGATATGCCGAACGCGACCTCACGCCGCACTACCCGTTTGGGCACGGTCTGTCCTACACATCGTTCGACGTATCAGCCACGAACATTCCCGGTCGGGTGCGACTTGGCCCCGACGGACTCGCCAACGCGGACGACCTACGCGTTGAGGTGGCCGTTACCAACACCGGAGCGGTGGCCGGCTCTCATGTTGTGCAGATCTACGCGGGAGGTCGTCCCGGACAAAAGGTAGACATGGCCGAGCGGCAACTCGCCGGGTTCACCAAGGTTGATCTCGACCCAGGCGCCACCACGAACGTCACCGTGACCCTGGACCCGAAGTCGTTCGCCCTCTGGGACGAAGATCAGGACCGTTGGGATACTCCACGCGGCTCTGTTGAGTTGTTCCTCGGCGGTGACGTCGAATCTGCCTCGGCCGTTGGGCGAATCGTTCTGCGGTAGATCAACCGTTTAGCGTCACAGAGACGCCGCTACAAACGATGGCTCCCAGCATATGCCGGGAGCCATCGTTTATGCGAGCGATCTGGGGCCGCAGCGAAATACTATTTTTTGAGCGCTTTGACAACACTGGAAAGAGCCTTGCCGGTCACCGCGGTGAGCGGGATCAGCACGGCACAGAGGGCGACAATGTTAGGTCGGAACGCCGGACCATCTGGCCCGCTTACATACGCTCCAATGGGTAACGATGCGCCACCTCCGCCACCGCCGCTGCCGGCGTTCTCACCTTCTCCGTCGCTGCCGGCGCCAAAGCCGAAATAGACGAGGGCGACGGGAACAAGTTCAACGCCATCAAGGGTGACCGGGTCGCCGTAGGCGGCCTTCACTCCGAGGCTCTTCACGGTCTGGGTTACGGTCTCGATAATATTCGCCATAACCCTGACCCTACTCGCGCCCCCACCAACACAGTCAAGGGGGTCCCGGCGAAGCGATTTCGGAGTGAATTGTGAAGCGGATGACTCCACGTGCGTGGTTCAGGCTCCAGCTCCGCCATAACAACTAATTCGTCGGCTGAGGAATATTTTCCCCGTCGGCGGCGCTGACCTTACGTAGCCTGGATTTAGCGCCATCAGCGGTCCCGCTTCACTGGGCAATGTCGCCCTTCGCCCAGTATCTTTTCCGCTCACGCGGGAGATACTCTCCGATTGCTCGAACGACGGGACCCTGTAGTGACCGAATCCGCCCCACCCTTAACAGCCGCCACTCCCCCGGTGGCCGAATCCACAGACAAGCGTGACCAGCTTGTCATCCGCCTCCTTCTGGTTTCCGCCTTTGTGGTTATTCTCAACGAGACCATCATGGGTGTCGCCCTTCCCCAGTTGATGAACGATCTCGACATCACCGCCAGTCTTGCGCAGTGGCTCACCACCGCATTCTTGCTGACCATGGCCGTGGTTATTCCGATCACTGGGTTCCTACTACAGCGCTTCAACACCCTTCCCGTATTCATCGCTGCGATGACCCTGTTCAGTATGGGTACGGCAATCGCCGCCATCGCACCCGGTTTTGAGGTCCTTGTGGTTGGCCGAGTCGTCCAGGCCAGCGGGACGGCAATTATGATGCCGCTGCTGATGACGACGGCACTCACTCTGGTACCCAAAGCCTCGCAGGGTCGCACCATGGGAAACATTTCCATCGTGATCTCTGTCGCCCCCGCAATCGGGCCCACCATTTCTGGTTTGATCCTCAGCGTTCTCGACTGGCGCTGGATGTTTATCCTCGTCCT
>DASYMY010000517.1:0-2664 GCA_036008825.1 Glaciihabitans sp. | reverse complement strand
CGGAATCCGCGGCCTCGTCGCGGAACACATTCAGGTTCGAAGCGGCTTCGAAGCGGCCATCGCCGCAGCGCTTGGCACCCTCTCCGACGCAGTTCTGGCCGACTCCCGCGACGCGGCCACCACGGCCCTCAGCTTTGCTGAAAACAACGAGTTGGGTCGCATCGAACTCGTCCTTTCCCATGCAGAGTCCACAGGTACACCCGCCTCGACGCTCTCGCTGCCAGACGGTGCTGTCACCGCTATCAGCGTTGTCACCGCACCACCGGGGTTGCTCGGAGTGCTGGCGCCGGTGCTCATTACAGATACCACCGCCCTCGCCTGGCAGGTGTGGGATGCCCTGTCTGCCGCGGAACAGGAAAGCACCATCGTGATCACCCGCTCCGGCGACGTGGTCAGTCGATACATATTGCGAGGAGGGACGGGGGCCCGTCGATCTCGGGTAGAACTCATTGCCGAACGCGACGCGGCACACACTCGTCTCGCCGAGGTTGCAGAGCTGATTGACGCGGCCCGGTTTGCCCTCGCCGAGCAACGCGGCAGCGTTCAGGCTGCCAAAGAAAACGCGGCTAAAGCCCTGACTCAGCTGCGGGAATTCGATTCCCAACTTGCAGCACAAACGGAACAACTGAATAGGGTCAAAACTGCCGTTGAAGTAACAACGGCAGAAGAGCAGCGCCTGGCCCGCGGGCTTGCACTGGCGACAGAATCCGTCGCGGACGCCGTCTCCGCCGCCGAAACCAGCCGCGCGCGACTTGATGAAGCTCGTTCCCGTCCACGCCCGATTCTCGACGCGAGCGCACGGGACGCCCTCGTTGCCGAGTTGGACGCAGCAAAAGAAGCGGAAATTGAGGCACGGCTTCGTGTTGAGACCGCGAAAGAAAATGTCCGCGCCCAGCACCACCGCGCCACACAACTGCAGGAACAACTCGATTCCGAACGAGCCGCCGCCGAAGAAGCGGCCAGGCGTGCGGTCATCCGCTCCCAACAAATTGCATCGGCGGAACGTGTGCTGGCCGCATTGCCCGTAGTGCTCGACTCCGTTGACCGATCCGTCTCTGAAGCCCGGGTTGAGCTGGTTAGTCGCGAAGGCGAACGGGCCAAACACAACGAAGAACTGGCCACCCTCCGTCGTGAAGAGTCGGTGCTGCGAGACCGGCTGCACATCATTGGGGAAGACGTTCACGGGTTAGAGATGCAGATTTACGAGAAGAAACTGCACCTTGCCTCCCTCCTGGAGCGAGCGGCAACAGAGCTCGGACTGGTGGAGGAGGTTCTTGTTGCCGAGTACGGTCCGCACCTGCTTGTACCGGGCGATAACCCCGACAGCGACGGAGACCCGTATTCGCGTGAGCAGCAGCAAGAACGGCTGGCCAAAGCGGAACGGAAAATGTCCCGACTCGGTCGGGTGAACCCGCTGGCGTTGGAAGAGTTCGCGGCGTTGGAGCAACGGCACAAGTTCCTCAGTGAACAACTCACCGACCTCACCAACACGCGCAAAGACCTGCTGACGATCATTGATGAAATCGACGACAAAATGCAGCACATCTTCTCGAGCGCCTTCGACGATACGCAGGCAGCATTCGCCGAGGTGTTCCCCGTTTTGTTCCCCGGCGGTACCGGCAGTATTTTCTTGACCGACCCCGAGAATCTGCTCACCACAGGAATTGAGGTGACGGTGAAACCTGCGGGCAAGAAGATTGAACGTCTCTCGCTTCTGTCGGGTGGAGAACGATCCCTCGCCGCTGTTGCTTTGCTCATCGCGATCTTTAAGGCGCGGCCGAGCCCGTTCTACATCATGGACGAGGTGGAGGCAGCGCTTGATGACGCCAACCTGGGCCGCCTGCTGCAGATCTTCGAGGACCTCAGGCAAACCTCGCAGCTAATAGTTATCACGCACCAAAAACGCACCATGGAGATTGCAGACGCTCTCTACGGGGTGTCGATGCGAGCCGATGGAATTAGTGCTGTGGTGGGCCAACGTGTGGGACGCCCCGTTGACCAAGCAAGCTAAGCGTTGCGGCACACAACCACACAGCTAGAGCGTGGCTGGTGCAAACGGGTCATTCGACGGGCGTAATTACTTCTACCGCTTCATCGTTGACGGTTAGAACGTTCCAGCGCTCCTCGGTGCGCTCAAATGTGGCAACCGAGCCGTTGCGGATGGCATCAAAGGATCGCGAGGCGAGAGAGCCCAGGGTGTACCGAATCAGGGTTCCGTGGCAGACAATAACCACGTTGGCGTCCCCGTACTCTTCGGCTATTTTGTCGAGGGCGATGGTGGCACGCGATACCACCGAATCCAGACTTTCTAGGCCGGGGTACTGGTTGTCTGGCCATCGTTCGGCAATGATCGCCGCCGTTGCCCCTTCAGCGTCCCCATAGTGCCGTTCTTTCAACTCGTCGTAGCTCGGGCCGAGTTCGATGCCAAGGCCGGCGGCAATAATCTCCGCTGTCTCGCGAGCGCGCGACAACGGGGAGCTGACAATAGCGTCCCAGCTGGTTCCAGAAAGTACCTCAACGGCGTCTGCCGCCTGCTGGCGTCCAAGATCGTTGAGGGGGATATCAGTCGACCCCTGCATGCGGTTGTCGCGATTCCAGTCGGTTTGGCCGTGTCGTATAAATGCAAAAGTCACCCAGCCATTTTGTCAGGTCCGCCGCACCCTC
>DASYMY010000516.1:0-15136 GCA_036008825.1 Glaciihabitans sp. | reverse complement strand
GTCCGTTTTGTTGTGCACGCGGCGATAACGGACTCCATTGACGATTATTACCAAGAAATTGGCAGAGCAGGCCGTGATGGGCAGCCAGCGCTAGCTGTGCTCTACTACCGGCAGGAAGACATCGCACTCCGTCGCTTCTTCGCAAGCCGATTGCCAAAGAGCTCCAGCTTCGCCGCGATCGTGGCCCGGTTGGCTGGGCAGCCCCCTGTCGCCCGCGCCACCCTCGCTGTTGCCGTTGGGGTATCGCAACGGCAGCTCTCCGCGCTGCTGGCTGTGCTCATCGATACAAAGGCGGTGACCGCGACAGCGCGAGGGGTGCGTCTCAGCTCTCGTATAGCTGCGCCGGTCATTGTGGAGCGAGCAGTTGCTCTCGTCGCCAGTCGGGAACGCATTGAAAACACCCGAATCGACATGATGCGGGGGTATGCCGAATCGATTGGTTGTCGTCGCCAGTACCTCTTGGGGTACTTCGGGGAGGAGCTCACCACGGCTTGTAACAACTGCGACATCTGTGCGGATAACGCCGCTGACGGCACCGCCGCTGGCATTCAACCATCCCACGCACGCCGGGGGCCACTCGTTGTCGCGGACTTTGCCGTGCAATCGCGGGTGAAACACGTTCTGTGGGGTGACGGAATAGTGATGCGCAACGAGCACGACAGGGTAACCGTGTTTTTTGATCGGCACGGGTACAAAACCTTGTCCCGCGCGGCAATCGAGCGACGTAACCTACTGCGGCCGCTGCGGTGAGGGTTGCCCGCGATCGTGTAACAAGAACGAATTGATTTGCCCAGTTAGGGGCACGTCTACTGGGTGCGGTACTCCGTTGACGCTTCGGATCGGCACAGCGTGACGGCCGCTGGAGAGCAGCCAGGCGGCGTCGCTCGCAGCGAGTTCAGAGACGGTAATCATTTCCGTGCGAGTTGGAATGCCTTGTTTTGAGGCCCACTCAAAGACGTCGCCCTGGGTGGTGCCTTCCAGAATTCCCATGTCTTTGCCGGGTGAAATAAGGGCTGATCCTCGCCGAAGTAACACACTCGATGTGGGTCCCTCCAACACAAACCCATCCGAACTGACAAAAACCACGTCGTCCGCGTCTCGTCGGGCGGCTTCTCTCAGCGCAGCTCGATTCACAGCATAGGAGAGGGTTTTAGCGCCGGTAAGGAGCCAAGGTGACGTGGTGGCGACATCACTGCGGTACCCCCTGTCTAATGTGACGATTCGAACTCCCTCGGAGCGAACCTGACCGAAATCGGGCAACGGCGCCGCGTACACCCACCCGGTGGGGATGGACTGTCCTTCTACGCCACGCGTCATAACCATTTTGACAGCCGCTTCCGGAACGGGATCAAGTCGGTTAATTGCCGCCAAGACACTGCGGTGCCACAGCAGAGGGTCGGGTTCGGGAAGGTCGAGAAGGCGCGCTGAGCGGACAAACCGACGTAGGTGGGCTTCGAGAGCGTGAGGTATTCCGCTGACGACGCTGATTGACTCAAAAATTCCGTCGCCCCTCGTTACTCCGAGATCAAGCACACTCAGCTGCGGCTCATGGGGATCAACAATGCGGTAAGGCTCACCGCTCGTGGTGGCAGGATCCAGACGGACTAAGACCAGGCAGGTGCGGGGCATATCGCTATTGTCGCCCCTGAACTTATGCTGCGTCAGCCCGGAGATGTCCGATTAGGGTCCAGACAGTCCGAGACAACTGGGGATGGTCAAGCGCGATCTGTCGAAGCACCCGGTAGTCACGGGTGGGCGATGGCCGCACACCGTCATTGGCGGCAATAGCGTCAGCGCGTAGGAGATAAACGACGAGTTCATCCACAGAGGGAAGGTCGTCCATAAACTCCCAGGGATCACCCCCGTCGAGGCATCGCTCGTAGATGACCGTGTTGAGTTCATCCTGCGCCTCAGCGCGGAGCACCTCTAAGCTCGCTCGTCCCCGAGGGGTGAGGGCGTTCGACGACATACTTCGAGACTACGTGAGGGTCCTCACCTGGACCAATTGAACGACAACTTTCCACAGATTCATCAATCGCTCCCGGCGAGGATAGCTCGTCGCCGATCGTGGGCAGATGACTCAACACACTTCTGACGACAGTCTGGTCCCACTGATCAGCGACACCCTCATCGAAGACCGCGTTCGTACACTCATCGGCCGAGCGAACATGAGGCAGATGTGGCTCCTTTTTCTTGATGAAGACGAGCTGCAGCTTCCTCTTCTTATCCCTATTGACGGCCTACCCCCAGCTCCTGACCCGTCGAATACTCAAACGGTTATCAGCAACATCGCCGAGTTGATGGGAGAGATAGGCGCAACTGGGCTCATCATCGTCTGGGAACGGTATGGTCCTGCGACACTCAGCGCGCAGGACTCTGCGTGGGCGACGGCGCTTGCGGCGGCATGCGCAACGGTGCGGGTCCGATTGCGGGCAATTCTGCTGTCACACCGCAGCGGTGTGCGCTGGATTGGAGCCGAAGATTACCGGCTCTAGATCCGGCCAACTGTCGCCGATGTCCACGCCGCCAGCAGTTTGAGCGCGCCGGTATGTTTCAAGCGTTGAGCGCTGCCTCATACCCGGGGAGCTGTCCTCGGCTCCATCGTCGGTAAAAACGGTGAGCGGGAGCAAGTCAATCTCGGACAGATCCGTCGCGATTGCTTCGCCGAGAAATAGCCGGGGACGTTGTGCGGCAGGTTCGGTCATCTCGGTTGCCGTATCGGCGGTTGTGCCGTCTGATTTGGCGCGACGGGCCGGTTCGGAGGCACGCGTATCGGGGGTGCGGGCTCCGGTGGTGTCGTTCATACCTGCAACTATCGGATAGCGACCGAGCGCTCAACTAGGGATTGATCTCACAGACTCGTACTCTCAGGCAGCCGCATGGGCGAACTTCAAACAGACACGGGCATCCGGGTGAGCGACCCGGAGCCGTGCGCGAGAACGGCACCGGGCCAAGTCGGACTACTTCTCAGCGTCCGACGTCTGCTCGGTTGTTTCTTCGTCAGTGTCAGGAGCCGACAAATCGGCGTCCCCCGGTACCGATCCGTCTTGGTAGGTGTCTTCGGCGCCGCTCTTATCCCGGACGGTCACACCAGGCCTTTGCCTTCGTCCGGTGCGTTTGAGTGGGTGACGTCATCGGCGTCGCGGGCGGCGTCATCGTCGTCCAGATCGACGTCGGTGTAGCTTCCGTGTTCGTCGTCGTTGACTACACGGTGCTCCTCTTCATCGTGAAGCTCACGCTTGGATACGGGCACGGAGGCGTCGTCGGACGCGTCGTTCGTATGCTTGTTCATGTCACGAACGTTACGCGCGAGCCGTAGTGCTGTAAAGCGGTCGCCGATTCTGCCCTCACCTGCTAGGAGTGTGTGGGAAGCATGGGCCAATCGAGCAGGTTAGTGGCGACGCGTAGAGTGGGCATTCGATAGTCAGAGGAGATGTGTCGATGATTCACACACCAGGCGGATTCGATGAGCAAGCGATTGTGGGAGATGAGAATCCTTTCCTCCCGACTGGCCCAGCCATCGGCAGCGACGACATTGCGCAGCCGGAGCGCGCGACGCGTACCGAGACGGATTCGCTAGGCTCCCGTGCCATTCCAGCAGAGGTGTACTGGGGTGTTCACACTGCGCGCGCACTCGAGAACTTTCCCATTACGCGACGCGCGATCTTCAACTATCCGCACCTCATCACCTCGCTTGCACGAGTCAAGCAAGCGGCAGCGCGCGCCAACCGTGACCTTGGTGTTCTCGATGCCGACAAGGCGCAGATTATTGATCAGGTCTGCGAAGAGATCGCCGCGGGTCAATGGCATGACCAGTTTGTAGTTGGCGTGATTCAGGGCGGCGCCGGAACATCGACCAATATGAACGCCAACGAAGTGATCGCGAATCGAGGATTGGAACTGATGGGCCGTCCGCGGGGCGACTACTCAGCGTTGCACCCCATCGACGACGTTAATCGAAGCCAAAGTACCAATGACGTGTATCCCACCTCTATCAAGCTTGCGATGGTGCTGTCATTGCTTCGTCTGCTTGACGAACACAAGTTATTAGCCGAGGCATTCGCCAACAAGGGGCGCGAGTTCTCCAGCATCCTCAAGGTTGGCCGAACGCAACTTCAGGATGCTGTACCCATGACATTGGGGCAGGAGTTCTCTGGTTTCGCAACTACCCTCGGCGAGGATTTCGATCGGCTGAGCGAGGTTGTGCCGTGGCTCAATGAAATCAATCTCGGGGCAACGGCCATCGGTACCGGAATCACTGCAGACCCGCGTTACGCCGAAGCCGTTCGGGCGCACCTCGTTGAACTCACCGGCATCGACATGCAAACCTCGCCAGACCTCATCGAAGCAACCTCCGACGCCGGGGTGTTTATGACCCTCAGCGGCACTCTCAAACGTGCTGCGGTGAAGCTGTCCAAGATCTGCAACGACCTCCGTCTCACCTCGTCCGGACCTCAAGCAGGATTCGGTGAGATCAACTTGCCGCCACGACAGGCAGGCTCAAGCATTATGCCCGGTAAGGTGAACCCGGTGATCCCAGAAGTGGTCAACCAGGTCGCCTTCTCGGTAATTGGAGCGGATGCCACTGTGACCGCGGCTGCAGAGGCTGGCCAGTTGCAGCTGAACGCCTTCGAGCCCGTCATCGCTCACAGCATTTTGCAGTCGCTAGCGTGGATGACCAACGCGTGCCGCACCCTTCGCGTCAATTGTGTTGATGGCATCACCGCAAACACCACCAAACTGGCTCTGCAGGTGGACTCAAGCGTTGGTGTGGTCACCGCGCTGACTCCTTATATCGGGTACGCAGCCTCTGCCACTCTCGCTCACACTGCGCTCACCACCAACGCGTCCATTGCTGACCTCGTCACCGCCTCCGGATTGATGACACGGGCCCAGCTCGACAAGGTGCTATCGCCGGCATCGCTCAGCGGGTTGGCGGCGGCGACCGGTGCCATCTCCATCGTCAAGGAGCCGAAGACGACATAGCGACTGGTGCCGCCGGCGCGTCCCTAGCTCGCCGTTTTGTTATCAGGTGAGTGTGAGGGCGCCTCGATGGCGTCTGCAGGGTCTAAATCTGATTCGATTTCCTCGTCAGACTCCAGGTCCTCAAAGTCGTCTTCGTCGTCATCTCCGATTGTTGCGAGTGCGTTGTCGCGCACCTCACTCGCTTTGAGCACAGCGCGGTCGCGCGCATCCTCACCGCGTTCCTTCAGGTCGTGGGCTGTGGTGCTGACCCGGTCTTTAACATCTCCAGCGGTACCAGTAACTAGGTCAGCGACATCCTTCGCAGTAGTGCTGGTCTTATCTGCGACATCGCGGGCGATCTCAGCGCTTTTATCCGCAACTTCACGAGCCGCATCAGCGGTAGCGCGCGCGCCGTCGGCAAGCACGCCCGGAGTGGCTTTGGCGACGGACTCGACCTTTGCGCGCACGACGGGTGCCTGTTCGCGCGCGTAAGCGGCCGCATCATGCCGAGCAGTCACTACTTTGGGGTTGCCCCAGAATTTCTGCGCGGCATCTCGAATCTGAACGTAACGTTGTCGTCCAGCGCGAGCGCCTAGAACATAGCCGGTGATAAGTCCGATTAGTAGCAGCAGCTTTGATCTCATAGTTCAACAGTAGGCGGGAAAGGCCGGCTGACCGAGACTTCCCTGCCGATACCCACGTTTGACTACCGGGGGAGCGGATGACTCGGATTCGAGTCCGACGGTCGTCCTTTTAGGCGTGCCTTCCATCTGCGGCGGGGAGATTGAGTTGGCCAGTGCAGCCCGATGGTGTGAATGGCTCGGCGCATACGTCGGCGCGCACCGCTCAAGCTTCTGAACGGACGCCCCGAAATTCCGACAATAAGGTCACGGTCGTGAATAACCCGGGCAGCTGGGTGTACTCGAAAACTGAGGTCCATGTCATCATGCAGCTCGGTATCGTCACGAGGAACACTGGCGCTCATTTGTAGCCACTGGGAGCGCCGAACCGCGCAGTTTGACCCGAAAAGCACGTTGTTGCCGAGCGCTGCGCGCATGGACATAAAGTACGCGTTGACGTAGAGCACCTGAGCGAACCGGTTGGCGGTGGCGGTGAGGTCATAGAAGCGGCCGGGCCCCGTAATCGCTACAGCATCGGGGTTTGCGGCGAGAGTCATTTCAATGCGCTCAAGCCAGTTAGGTGGCAGCTGAGAATCCGCGTCGCAGCGCGCGATGATCTCGCCGGTCGCCTCGTCGAACCCGCGTGCCGCAGCGGCCGTGATTCCGGGCCTGTCCTCTCTCACCACTCGGGCGCCCGCAGCATGAGCAATTGCGGCGCTATTGTCAACGCTGCCGTTGTCCACAACGATAATTTCGTCGGGTCGGCGAGTTTGCTCGTGAAGGGTGCGAAGACACACTTCCAACATGGGGGCGTCGTCGAGGACGGGAATGACCACTGACATGCGTGTCATACCAACTTCTCCAACCACCGGTGAATCCCAGTCGCGCATGCAGTTGCGCGCACGTGCCCCGCGAAGTTTATCCGTGTGGAATTCCGATGGGGTTGGGCGAGCCGAATTTGGTGGATCACTTCTCATCTCGAGTGTTGTGCGGGCGCGCTCCGTAGGGCAGAACAAGCCACAATACGGCGGTGATAATGAGCGCTGTTGACCCGGCAATGATGCCGGCCGTTCGATCAAGAACCACATCGAAGATAAGCAGAGCCGTGCCGCTGATCAGGAGAGCTACCCCAATCAAGGTCACTCGCATCAGCACATTCGCAAGAGCAACGATTTGGCGTTTGGCTTTTTTGCGGAACAGGGCCCTGTGCAGGCTGACCGGAGCAAGGCCAAGCGCTGTTGACAGAACGGACAGCACCACCAGCGTCAAATAGACGTCTACCTGGTACTGGTCGAGATCACTGAAGCGAGGCTGAAAAGCCAGCGTAAGAAGGAATCCCGTGAGGATTTGAGTTCCGGTTTGGGTGACCCGAAGCTCCTGAAGCATTTCTGTCCAGTTGCGATCGAGCTTCTCGGTAGTTGATTCGTCTCGACCATCGTGTGGATCATCGTCGCCGCTATGCCTCATCACTCTCTGATGTTAGTCAAATGGACACAAACGTCTGCTGTGGACTCGCAGGATTCGCACATCGATCGCGCCGATAGGCTCGGTGTGTGATCAATGTCGGCTCTCTCACCTCCTCGCTTCGTTCCACACTGGGTGAGGTGGTGTCCACTACGCACGATGACCTCACTGCGGCGCAGTCCGATCGTTCAGGCAAAACGTCCACCGCGCAGCCCCTGGCCGTTGTCCACGCACGTTCCATTGCCGACGTGCAGGCAACCATGCGCTTCGCCCACGAACACGGGATCCCAGTAGTCGCTCGAGGCGCCGGCACCGGACTTGCCGGTGGCGCCATCGGCGGAGCGGGCGAAATTGTTTTGTCGACCCTGAAGATGAACCGTCTGCTCGAAGTGAACGAGGACGACGAACTGGCTGTCGTCGAACCCGGAATCATCAACGACCAACTCAATGTTGCCCTCGCCGCACGGGGACTCTGGTTTGCTCCCGACCCCGCGAGCAAAGCCATCTCTACGGTGGGAGGAAACATCGCCACCAACGCGGGTGGGTTGTTATGTGCGAAGTACGGAGTGACACGCGAATCGGTTTTGGGACTAAAGGTTGTGTTGGCCGATGGAACGCTGATGAGTGTTGGGCATCGCACCGTTAAGGGTGTCACCGGCCTTGACCTCACGGCCTTGATGATCGGTTCCGAGGGAACCCTTGGGGTCATCGTTGAAGCGACACTTCGGTTACGGGCGCTGCCGATCGGCGCGGTCTCCACTATTGGCGCCTACTTCGGCACTGTGGAACAAGCAGCACGCGCCTCAGCAGTGATCACCGCTTCCCGGTTGCGGCCCGCGGCGATGGAGCTGCTCGATTCCGCAGCGCTGGAAGGGATCGGGGAACACCTGGGGCTCGATCTGGCCGGAAAAGGGTCATACCTCCTTGTCCAAACGGACGGACCGGCCGCCGCCCAGGAAGCTGACGCCGCGCTCGCAATCATCCGCTCGTTAGGAGGCGATGCCGAGTTGTCGACCGATCCGGCCGACGGGGAACGGCTGTTCGCCATTCGTCGGGCGTTCCACCCAGCAATGGCAGCGCGTGGGACCGTTCTAATTGAGGATATTGCCGTTCCCCGCAGCCAGCTTCCCGCCATGTTTAGTGCCATTGCCGACATTGAGAAGCAGTTTGGGATTACCATCCCCACCGTCGCGCACGCGGGAGATGGAAACTTGCACCCCAATTTTGTCTTCGACGGCACAGAAGTTCCCGACCACATTTGGGAAGCAGCGGATGCCATGTTTCTCAGCTGCTTGCGACTCGGCGGAACCCTTACCGGCGAGCACGGCGTCGGAATCTTGAAGAAGCGGTGGCTCAAGGACGAGCTCGGCGATCAGCAGCTTTCCCTGCAACGCCAGATCAAAGCGGTATTTGACCCCATAGGCATACTGAACCCCGGAAAAGTGTTCTAAGGAATCTTTTAGCAACACCGGCGGGGACTCGGGAATATCAATGCGCTACCTGCTGTTTTGATCTGTGATGGAAAATTCCAGAAGTGCCAGACCAGAGCAGAGCGTGAGAAACAGCCCCGTGACCGCAGCATCCGTTACTTCCCCGTCTCCCAAGTTCGCGCGCGCGAGCAGGTCAAAGTCGCGCGCATCCTCCCGATCACCCCGCCCCAGCGCCGGGCAGGTACGGTTGCGCCTCGGTGCGCTCGGCCTCAGCCCGCTCGGAGTGCAGGCGGTGGCGACGGTCGATTCCGTCGGCCCCGAGGTCGTGGGGTTTGCCTCCGGCGACCGCGTTGCGATGCGTGAAGCAGATTCTCGTGCGGGCTTCCAACGCGTTGTTAGCGAACGCGAACTTATCGGTATCCCTCGCGACGTTTCTTTCGACGCAGCTGCGGCGTATTTGGCTTCAGGGCTAGTCGCTCGAACCGTTCTCAAACAGCTCAACAGTGTTGGTCGTGGCAACCGTGTCTACGTAACACCGGACCGCTCCGGAGCACACACCGTTGTTGCTGCTCTCGCCGAGCACCTTGGAGCGGTTGTTGTGGACGGTGCAGAGCAAGCGGCTGCCGACGTGACAATCACCCCCGCTGATTATCGTGCGGCAGAGAAATGGCGCTATGGTCCTGGCCTTGCGCAGCTGGCCGCATCGGACGTCTTTCAAGCCATTCGAGAGGGCGCGTTCGACGGGGTTGACGTTGAACGCTTGCCTCTGGCGGAAGCCGCGCGGGCGATGTCTGAGCTCGAAGCGAAACAGTCAACTAGAACGGTTGTTCTGCTTCCGGGAAGCACGTCGCTCGCGGCGTAAGCCAATCGGCACGGCAACGTGCTGAAGCCGCGCTAGTGTCATGCCATGAGCACGAGCCCGTCACCCCACACAGACGCCCCTTTCGCACCCGACCAGGTTCGACAAGACGCAGTAGTTCAACCGGCGCTGACCGAGCGGCGTCCAACTAGCTACACGCTTATCATTCTGGGCACTCTCGGCATTGTGGTGCTCGCGGTGGTCATGCTGTTGGTCGTGGTGTACCTCATCGCCGGCCTGGGCGTGGACGCGTTCCTCTTCGCCGGGGTGCTTGCACTGGTGCCCTTGGTGATTGTCGCCTTGGGCATTCGCTGGATAGATCGGTGGGATCCCGAGCCTCGTGGGGTGCTGGTGTTCTCGTTCCTCTGGGGCGCGGGCGTCGCCGTGTTGATCGCTCTCCTTGTTGGCGCTGAGGTCGATAACGTCGTCAATAGCCTGGGAGGTCCCGGCCCCGGTTACGAGTTCTTTGGCGCAGCCATCCAAGCCCCCATCGTTGAAGAAACGGGCAAGGGGCTTGGCCTGCTTGTCCTGTTCTGGGTGGTGCGGAAGCACTTCGACGGCCCGGTCGACGGAATCGTCTACGCGGCAACCATTGCTGGCGGTTTTGCGTTCACCGAGAACATTCTCTACTTCGGCCAGGCGGTGCTTGAAGCGAATACCTTCTCCGACCTCTACTCCATCTTTTTGCTGCGAGGGCTGATGTCGCCATTTGCGCACGTGATGTTTACCGCATGTATTGGTATCGCCTTGGGCATTGCTGCGAGCCGTAAACGCGCCCACGCTGGGGTTGGTTACTTCCTTCTCGGATTAGTCCCGGCCATTGCGCTGCACGCGCTGTGGAACGGGTCGTTGTTCTTCGTTCAAAACTTCTTCGGCTACTACGCCATCGTGCAGCTTCCGCTCTTCATCGGTGCCGTCTTCCTGGTGCTCTACCTGCGACGCGCTGAATCACGTATCGCACACAAGCACCTCATGTCGTATGCGGCGGCCGGGTGGTTTAACCCGGCTGAGGTCGGGTCGTTGTCGACGGCGCCGGGGCGCAGAACCGCCATGGCCTGGGCGCGTAAACGTGGCAGCAGCAAGATTATGAAGAAATACATTCGCGACGCTACCCGCCTAGCTTTCGCCCGCCAGCGCATGATTGCGGGGTCCGGGATAGCGAAAGCACAGGCCGACGAAGCAGCGTTGTTGGCGTCGATTGTGACGTCGCGGAAAGCTCTTGCGGGAAATTCATCTGTGTGAGGTGAGCGAGAGCCGCACGCTCTCGCTAAACTAGATGGCTGGAATTTGAGGGGTCGTCAACCGTGGTATCACCCGAACTAGCGCGAGAGCGCGAATACGTCTCAACGCTGTACGCCCGCCTAGATGCGCTCAGAGTTGAAACACAAGCACAATTGGATGCGGTGCGCCGTTCCAACCCCGGAGGCACCCACCAAAACCGGTCCGAGCGTGATTCATTTGCTCGGATCTATACGGATCGGATTGCTCAGCTCAACGAAGTGGATGAACGCCTCGCGTTCGGACGACTCGAATTGCACGGAGGCGTGAACCGCTACATCGGACGCATTGGTTTGCGAGACGATGACCAACAGCCCATCCTGCTCGACTGGCGTGTTCCGCAGGCAAGCGCGTTTTATCAGGCCACTGCCGCGACGCCCTTGGGTGCGCGAGCACGACGTCACCTCACCAGCAAAGGGCGAGAGATCACGCGTATCGAAGACGAGATCTTCGACGCGGAACTGCTCGATGGAGACGTCTCCGAGCTGCAGGGGGAGGGCGCTCTACTGGCGGCTCTCAGCGCGGAGCGTACCGGCCGAATGAGTGACATTGTCGCGACCATCCAAGCGGAACAGGACCGCATTATCCGCTCAGATCTCGCGGGCGTGCTCGTTGTTCAGGGCGGTCCCGGAACAGGAAAGACGGCCGTCGCTCTGCATCGGGCCGCATTCTTGTTGTATTCGCACCGTGAACGGTTGCGTTCGACGGGTGTGCTTATTGTTGGGCCGTCTCCGTCCTTTTTGCAGTACATCGAAGCGGTACTGCCGTCGCTTGGTGAGACCGGTGTTGTACTTTCCAGCGTTGGCCAGCTCTATCCAGGGCTAGACACCACGGTGGAAGACGCCCCGGAGGTCGCAGCGCTCAAGGGGTCGGAGGAAATGGCCTCCCTCATCTCACGTGCTGTTCGATCCCGTCAGCAGATTCCCGCCGAGCCCCAAGTGCTTGATGTCAACGGGGAGAAGCTGACGCTGGAGCCCCAGATGGTTGCCAGCGCGATGGCAACCGCTCAGCACAGCAAAAAACCGCACAATGTGGCTCGGCAACAGTTCCAGAAAACCGTTCTCGCTGCGCTCACCAAAAAACTGGCTGACCAGCTGCGCGGTCGTGGCAACACCATTGACGAGTCCGACTTCTCCTGGCTGCGAGAAGACCTCCGAGGTGCGTACGACGTGCGGGTTGCGCTCAACACCGCGTGGTTGCCTCTGACGCCGGAAAAGTTCTTGCAAGACCTCTACGCTCGCCCCAACTGGCTAGCCTCGTTGACGCCTCGCTGGACGCCTGAGCGGCGCGCTCTGCTGCGCCGAGAGCGCGAGGCTCCGTTCACTGTCTCCGACGTTCCCCTGCTGGACGAAGCGGCGGAGCTGCTGGGCGAGTTTGACGCGAAAAATGATGCGGCAAAACGCGAACGAAAGCAGCAACGCAAACGCGATGTTGAGAACGCGGAAGCAGCGATCCGCAACATGGGTGTTGAAGGACTCGTGAATGCGGATGACCTCGCCGCCGGCTTTGGAGAAACAGCAGTGCGAGGCAGTACCGCAGATCGGGCCGCCGCGGATCGTTCGTGGACCTACGGTCATATTGTTGTTGACGAAGCGCAGGAACTGTCGCCCATGCAGTGGCGCGTTCTTCGCCGACGGTGCCCGTTGCGTTCCTTCACTATCGTGGGCGATGTTGCGCAGGCGAGCGCCGCAGCGGCGGCACCAAACTGGAAGCAGGCGCTCAAGGCACTCACCACGGACTTCCGGCTGGAGGAACTCACGGTGAACTACCGCACTCCCGCACAAATCACCGCAGCGGCTGAAGCCATGGCCATCCACCATGGTCTCTCCATCACTCGATCTACCGCTGTACGCGATAGCCAATGGCCGGTCGATACGCTCACGGTTGAGCGCGACGAACTTATCGCCGCCGTGGTTGACGTGGTGGATGAAGATCGCGAAACCGATTCTCGGGGCACGGTCGCCGTGATTGTGCCTGAGCGGTCCCGGCACGCCATCTTCACGGCGCTCGCTCGCGAACACGGAGACAACGTGGGGGAGTCAGCTCAAGGCCTCAGCCGATCCATCGCCGTTCTCACGCCGCAAGAATCCAAGGGACTCGAGTTTGATGCCGTTGTCATTGTGGAGCCGCACGAGATAATGACCGCCTCGGCTCGGGGAGTTGGCGCGCTCTATGTGGCAATGACACGCCCAACACAGCGCCTGCACCTTGTGGGAACGCGCGAACTCGATCTGCCCGACTAAGAATTTGCCCGGTTAATAAACTCATCGCCCGGTGCTGCGGCAATGCCTGCGAGTCGACCGGGCGATGAATCTTTAGGGTTTTATTCTCTCTCCATCACACTAGAAAAATCAAGAAGCATCTTTGTGAGGGGCCAGATCACCCGCGGCAGACATTCGGGCGGGTAGCAGTTTTGCCACGGCGACCACGATTTTGTACCGAATGGTGGGAACCGAGACCGCTTTGCCTTTGGCCACATCCTTCAACGCCAGGCGGACTACCGTTTCTGGGCGCAGCCACGCGATCGCTGGGATACCTCCAGTGCTGACCTTCATACGGGCGTGGAACTCCGTGCGCACGAATCCCGGAGCGACAGCGGTGACGGTGACACCCTGCGGTGCATACTTCACGTTCGCCCATCGGCTGAAGCTGATGACCCAGGCTTTGGACGCTCCGTAGGTTCCGCGTGGGGTAAAACCGGCGACGCTGGCGATATTCACGATCTGCCCGTGCCCGCGCTCGATCATGTTGGGGAGGGCGGCGTGGGTGAGTCGCATCGGCGCGGCCACCAACAAATCCAGTAGCCGTTGCTCATCGGCGATGGAGTTCTCCTCAAACGACCCGCGCAGTCCAAACCCGGCATTGTTGACAAGAACGTCGATTGGCGGCTCTAACGCGCGAAGCCGAGCCTCAACGGTGGACAGCCCCGCCGGACTCAGCAGATCCGCAGAGAGCGCCTCGACGGCAACACCAAACCGGCGGTGCAGGGCGCCAGCGTGCTCGTGTAAGCGTTCCTCATCGCGGGCGACCAACACCAGATCGTGGCCGGAGGCGGCCAACTGCCGCGCGAATTCCGCCCCGATGCCCGCCGTGGCGCCTGTGATCAATGCTCGTGTCATTCGCGCCACTGTAGCCGATACCCGCGACCTAGCCTGCCGAGAACCGAGTGTGTTTCGAGGCGTCTCGAGTGCTGCTGCCAGCTCGAGACGCGGTGTTGGGCAAAAACTCGGCCGCCGTCCGGCAGGATTGGGGGATGTTCCTCCGCCACCCGGTTCTCAGCCTCGCAACATTGCTGTACCTGGGGGTCGTTGCCTACATCACCCTGGGGCCACAACCATTGGACGATGGTGGTAACTCACTCGTCTGGCGGGCTCTTGATGTGTTCGCGCGGTACGAGGCAACCGACTGGATCACATACTCGCGGCTAGAGTTCGGCGCCAACGTGGCAATGTTCGTTCCGATCGGCCTCTTCTTTTTACTGTTGTTTGGGCGGCGATTGTGGTGGTTGTCGATCCTGTTTGGTGTTGCCCTCACCGTTGGCATCGAGTTCGCTCAGATGTTCATTCCGGCGCGTGTTTCTGACCCCCGCGACCTCGTCGCCAATTCTGTTGGGGCCGCTATCGGCGTTCTCCTCGCGCTGATCCTCACCGCGTCGAAAGCACGGAAGATCAAGATTGCCCGCAAAAGCGCCGCGGCGACCGGGGCAGGCGTGCGGGTCTAACCGCGCATTCCCGCACTACGTTCGCGTACCCGGTCAACAAGTTCTCGCCAGGGACCAGTGAGCTGTTGCTCAGGAAGAGTCACTCTGTGCCGGGCACAGCGGATGTCATACACGTACCGATCTGGCTGAGGAGCTGACCGGGGCCGGCGACCCCAGGGGAGCCGGTCAATGAGCTCAGCCCAGTCCGCACTGTCGGGTTGTTCGTCGACGGTGATCGTCCAGGTTTGAGTGAGCCCAGCGAATCCGCCACTGCGCGTCACCGTCACTCTCATACCGCCAGCGTATCCGGGTTGGCGATCGCGGGGCAGAGGGTGCCCGTGCAGGTTTACCCGGTGACCCCCACGGTGTTCCAGGCCGAGGCAACGGCATCCGCTTCGGTGGAGTGGGGTCCGAATAATTCGGTGGCGGATGCCTGTGTGCTTGCGGCAAATTCGGCGAAGTTCGCGGAAGGGGACAGTCCGCCGCCCACAAGGGTGCGGTACCAGATGCGGCCAGCAGCCTGCCAGGCGGCACCACCGAGTGTTGTGGCTGCGAGGTAGAAGGCACGATTGGGAATCCCCGAGTTGAGATGCACGCCGCCATTATCGTCTCGGGTGTCAACATAGTCGTCCATGTGGGCGGGCTGCGGGTCGACGCCCAGCACGTCATCGTTGTAGGCGGTACCGGGTGCTTTGAGCGAGCGCAGAGCTGCACCCTGCACCGCGTCCGTGAAGAGGCCGGCGCCAATCAGCCAGCTCGCCTCCTCAACCTGCTGTCCGAGAGTGTATTGCTCAACAAGCGCCCCAAAGACGTCGGAGAT
>DASYMY010000515.1:0-2247 GCA_036008825.1 Glaciihabitans sp. | reverse complement strand
CCTGTTGTCTGGGTCATGACCGTCGTGGCTATCGTCGCACTCCTCGGGTTCGACTACGTATTCCACGTCCGCAAGGCGCATGCGCCGACGCTGAGGGAAGCGGCGCTATGGTCGTCGCTATACGTAGGCATCGCAATCATCTTTGGCATCGGCGTTCTTGTCGCGGGCGGAATCACCCCCGGCTCGGAGTACTTCGCCGGGTACATCACTGAGAAGGCACTCTCCGTCGACAATCTGTTTGTCTTCCTCATTATCATGACAAGTTTCCGCGTCCCGCGGGAAGACCAGCAAAAGGTGCTGCTGTTCGGCATCACATTCTCGCTCGTTGCACGCACCGGATTCATTTTCCTGGGCGCAGCGCTAATCAACTCTTTTGTTTGGGTGTTTTATTTCTTCGGACTCATTCTGCTAATCACTGCAGGAAACATGCTCAAGCCAGAAAGTTCGGAGTCGAAGTCCGCCGAGAACTTCATGGTCCGGCTCGCGCGCAAGCTCTTCCACACCAGTCCAGACTACGACGGCGACAAGTTATTCACGATGCATAACGGCAAACGTGCCCTGACCCCAATGCTGCTGGTTATGGTCGCCATCGCCGGCACCGACCTACTGTTCGCCCTTGACTCCGTTCCAGCCATTTTTGGTCTCACTCAAAACGTTTATATCGTCTTCACGGCCACTGCGTTTTCTCTCCTCGGTCTCCGCCAGCTGTACTTTCTCTTGGACGGACTGCTGGATCGACTGATCTACCTTTCGTATGGCCTTGCCGCGATACTGGGTTTCATCGGAGTGAAGCTCATCCTTCATGCCCTGCACGAGAACAACCTGCCGTTCGTCAATAACGGAAAGCCGGTTCCCGTCTTCGAAATAAGCACAAGCCTGTCGCTTACGGCCATCATCGGTGTTCTCGTTGTCACCGTGCTCGCCTCACTATTGAGCCCGGCGGGCAGGGCACAGACAGTCATCGCCAATGCACGTCGGCACGCAACCAACTATCTCGACCTGGGCTACACCGAGGACCATGCAGAACGCAACCGCGTATACGGCGCTCTGCTCCAGGAAGAGGAAGCGATCCGCGAGCTGCGCCCCCATTACCGGCAGGTCGCCCAGGACGATGTCAAATTCACCGAACTCATCCGTCGGGCTCACACCGAGCACGATCAGTTAGGGCTTCGGGCCTCAGATGGTCAGCCGGAGGGATCAAACAAGTGAGCTTCGGCGAGTAGGGTCCCTGTTCCTTCCTTGTTGGCAATTTGCCACTGATGGCTCGGGGACTCTCTAAGAGTTGAGCTGCGAGGGCCTGCACGATGCAGAGAATGAATGATGGCGCGTCTCGATCTGAACTCCACCTCATCATCCGTCACTCGACGACGAACCCCTAGGTACACTAAGTCGCCACCCAGTCCGCTGCCGACATCCGTGGGTTGCGGATCTGTTCTCAAATAGCGCCAACACGGGCAAGCGTTACCGCAGCTCCTCATGCCGCGCCCGGCCCCCGACCAGGCCGGCAGCCACGCGGGCGCTCGTACGGCACAAAACACGCTTCTGTTAGATCAGGTTTGTTGCCCGCGCCTGTTGACCAACAGCCGGACGGCAGAAGGCGTGCATCCGAGAAAGCGCCAGTAGCGCCGATCGACCCGCCCCCGCCGCTGACGGCATCACCGACAGGCCAGTGTTTCAACCGGCTAGGCTTGCACGATCAGTTCGGATTCTGCTCAACAGGCGCGTGCTCAGACTTCGGCTCCGCGTCGAGAAGCACCGTGACAACAAGCCGACCCGGCAGGTCTGATTCCCCCGCTTTTTCATCCTGGAGCTGGTAGCTGTGCACCGTGCCGGTGACGGTCGCCTTCTCGCCAACGATGAGCTTCGGTACGGTCGATTTTCCTGGCACCGACCGGTCGCGGTCCGGCCAGATGTGGTCAAGCAATGCCACCCGATCGCTGAAGTATCGATACACAGTGCCGATGGCGCAGCCCGCGTTGGCTGCTACGTCACTGGTAGAGAAGCGGTCACGCCCTTGCTCAACCAGCACCTCAAGGGCGGCTGTTTCAATCCGCTGCAAGGTCTGCACGGCACGCGACTGCACCGGGTTCGAGCGAATTGGTTGAGTCATGGTGTCCTCCGGTGTGGATGTGGAATCGGTGATTCCGTGGGGGAGAAGTGGCTGACCCAGAGGGGGGCGGGTCAGCCACTCGATGGTTACCCGTGGTGTCAGCGGGTGGTCGTTGGGGTGGCGAGGGCCGAAGTCAG
>DASYMY010000514.1:0-2305 GCA_036008825.1 Glaciihabitans sp. | reverse complement strand
ACGCCGGGCAACGTCGTGCGCGTTCACCGCCAGACCATTGCCAAGGTTGTCACCGAGGTCGTCGACGCTGACGCACCTCGCTCGGTCGAAGAGGCCATGGAGCGCGCCAACCGTGAGGAAGCGGAACGCGCAGCAGCCTCATCCAGCAGCACCACGACGGCAAGCGAACCAGAATTCGGTGAACGCATCGACCCGACGCAGCCCGGGACGGCCAAAAAGGCTGATGACTAACCACTAGCCTTATGTGCGGCCGGCGACGCTGGTCCGCTTATCAGTGCCCGTGCGTTTTGCGCGCGGGCGCTCTCTTAGAAAGCTGAGTTCGCAGGTGGCAAAATCGACACCGGTCAGAAAGGCCTGGCGGTCCCTGACCTGGCTTTTGGTCATCATCGTTGGATTGACGGGTATCAACGCCGCTGGTGTTGTTTGGGCTGAATCCTCTTGGGCGCCCAAGCTAGCGCTCGACCTTGAGGGTGGCACCCAGATCATTTTGGCGCCGCAACTCGAGGGTGACGAAGAAGTCTCTGGCGAACAGCTGGACCAGGCGGTGTCAATTATCCGCCAGCGTATTGACGCAAGCGGTGTGTCTGAAGCAGAGATCACCACCCAAGGTAGCGGTAGCGGACAAAACGTTGTTGTCTCGATCCCCGGCGTACCTGACGACGAAACACTCGCTCGTATTGAGGCATCCGCCAAGCTGGAGTTCCGTCCCGTTCTGGTAACGGAGATCGCCGCGACCTCAGCCGTTGGCGAGGACGGCGCTGAAGCTCCGACCGAGACGCCTGCTCCGGAAGAGTCTCTTAACGCCGTGCCCAGCACGGAGCCCACCGACGCCAGCGACCTCGCTTACCTCACTGAGGCGCTTCAGGCTGAGTACGCTGCGTTTGACTGCGCGACCATCGCTGAGCAGGGCACCAACGTTGCTCCTGCCGACGAACCTCTTGTCACCTGTGACGACCTTGGGCAGTACAAGTACGTCCTCGGACCGGTCGAAGTATCCGGCGACACCATCACCGACGCCACAAACTCTCTCGTCTCCAACAGTCAGGGCATCAGCACCGGCCAGTGGGGCGTAAACATCGAGTTCAACGAAGAAGGCACCGAACAGTTCGCAGATGTGACAACCCGTCTCTTCGGGCTGACCGGCGCGCAGAACCAGTTCGCTATCGTCTTGGACGGTCGCGTTATCTCGGCGCCGACCACCAACGCCATCATCACCGACGGAAACCCGCAGATCACCGGTTCCTTCACCCAGGACACGTCGAAAACGCTGGCAGACCAGCTCAAGTTCGGTGCGCTGCCAATTTCATTCACCACACAGAGCACCGAAGTTATTTCGGCTACTCTCGGCTCCTCCCAGTTGGCTAGCGGAATCATCGCTGGTCTCATCGGTCTGGCTTTGGTCGTTATTTACTCCCTGTTCCAGTACCGCCTACTCGGACTCGTCACCGTGGCGTCACTGGTTGTCGCCGGAGTGCTCACCTACCTTGTCATCGCGCTGCTGTCGTGGCGGGAGGGTTACCGGCTCTCGCTTGCCGGTGTTGCGGGTCTTATTGTGGCCATTGGTTTCACCGCGGACTCCTTCATCGTGTACTTCGAACGCATCCGAGACGAGTTGCGCGACGGACGTCCACTGGACTCTGCCGTTGAAGCAGGGTGGAAACGTGCTCTGCGCACCATCTACGCCGCCAAGTCGGTAAACCTGCTCTCCGCGATCGTGTTGTTCATTCTCGCCATTGGAAACGTGCGTGGCTTTGCGCTCACCCTCGGAATCACCACCGTCATCGACGTGCTCGTTGTAGTTCTGTTTACGCATCCCATGCTTCAGCTGATGGCCCGCACCAAGTACTTCTCCAGCGGCCACCCGTGGAGTGGACTCGACCCCAACGCCCTCGGCGCTGTGTACCGGGGCCGTGCACAGTTCCGTGCCCCAGTACCGTCCACCGCCAAAGCCGGTGCGAGCCGGGAGGCCGCGCGTCGCCAAACGATTGCCGAACGCAAAGCTGCAGCGATCGGTTCGACACCAACCGACGCGGCGAATACTCACGTTGATGGGAAGGACTCCTGATGGGCGGTTTCGCCAAGTTCGGCAATGACCTCTATACGGGCGAACGCTCGATCGACTTTGTTGGTCGCCGAAAGATCTGGTATTCCATTGCTGCCCTCCTGATCCTCGCCTCCATCGTTGTCCCCATCCTCCGAGGTGGCTTCGTACTCGGCATCGAGTTCCGTGGCGGTTCGCAGTTCCAAGTCACCGGCATCAGCGATCTCGCCGAGAACAGCCTTGAGCGTCAGGACACAGCCCGAG
>DASYMY010000513.1:0-1920 GCA_036008825.1 Glaciihabitans sp. | reverse complement strand
AGCCCATCCCGGCGAGGTCAATTATGCCAGCATCGGGGCGGGTTCCGCGCAGGAGATTTTCGCGCGCCAACTCGAGGCGCTAACCGGCATCACGATGAACCGGATTCCATTTCGCACCGGCACGCAGGTCATGCAGGAGATAATTCCCGGCCGGGTTCAGTTTTACGTTTCGCCAATGCTCTCGGTGCTTCCGTTGCACGAGAGCAAGGAGCTAAAAGTACTCGCGGTCTCCAGTCCGGAGCGGTTGAAGAGCGCGCCGGAAATCCCGACACTGAAGGAGAACGGCATCGACTTCGTGCGTTTCGGATGGCTTGGGATTTGCGCCGCATCCGGCACCCCGCAGCCGATCGTCAATCTGCTGAACCGGCATATCACCGCGATCGTCGCGTCGCCCGAATATCAGACGGTGACCGAGCGAGCCGGCTCCGTCCCGGTCTCCTCCACGCCCGAGGAACTGCGACAGATCATCTTCGAGACGCGCGAACAAGTAGCCGCGACGATCCAACAATTCGGGTTGCAGCAGGAGCAGTAAGCAGTCGCGCACGCGGGCCTTGATACGAGCGAGAAGCCGTCGCCTCCCCGGATTGAGCGGACGCACTCGAGCCAGGAGCTGTGGCTATCCCGTCACGCTTCAAGCCGTCCGCGTGGCGGCGGTGATTTCTCCGATTGCGCGTGCCAGCCGGACATGGTTAACAAACGTGAGGTTATCCGGAGGGCCCAGCGTTGATGCGCGCTTTCACAAAGGCCGTAGCCGTCTTGGGTATTTGCGCGGCCGGGCTCGCCGGCGGCTTTGCATCGAAGGCGTCCGCTCAAGCGGTCTTCGACCTCACGGTAGAAAAGACCGGACCCGCGGCCACCGCTCCGGGCCAGAACATTACCTACACTTTGAAGGTGACCAATTTCGGTCCCGATACAGCCTCCCAAGTAACCTTGACCGATACGCCTCCTGCGGGGCTTACCTTTGTGAGCTTCACGAACTCCGGTCCCGCCCTCACCTGTTCCTTCCCAGAGGGTGGCGCGTGGACCTGCAGCGCCAATAGCTTCCCCGTTGGAAGCGAGACACTCACGCTCGTGATGAATGTGCCGAGCAATGCGACACCGGGCACTTTTTACACCAACGTTGCGACCGTATCGGTTCCCGATGAGCCCGATGGAAATAACGGGTTGAGGAACCCCGACTCAAACCCCGAAAACAACAGCGCCAGCGTGAGCACGCAGGTAAGCGGGGGCACGTCTGCAGACGTGGGGATTGTAAAATCCGCACCGGAAACCGCGGAATCTGAGAGCAGCTTCAATTACATAGTGACAGTGAGCAATGCCGGGCCGGACATGGCAGCGTCGGTAACGTGGTCGGACACTCTGCCGGGGAACCTCACCTTTGTGAGCTTGTCTCAATCGTCAGGTCCGACCTTCTCTTGCTCACAAGCACCCCAAGTTGGCTCCGGGGGAACCGTGTCATGCTCGAATGCGGAATTTCCCGCCGGGACCAGCGCAAGTTTCGTGCTCACCGTCAATGTGCCGTCCGGCACGAGCCTCGGCACGACATATAACAATATCGCCACAGTTTCGAGCGCCACCTCCGATCCGAACTCCGAAAACAACAGCTCGGCGACGCTGACCACCACTGACAGGGGAGCAACGACCACGACGCTCACGTCCACACCGAATCCCAGCATCGCCGGGCAATCGGTGACGTTTACCGCGACCGTTAGACGAACAGCCGGCCCTGGCCTGCCCACCGGAACCGTATCGTTCAAGGACGGTTCGACCACCCTTGGGGTCGTTCCGCTTGCCAACGGGACCGCCACTTTAAGCACATCCTCATTGAGCGTGGGTCAGCACGCCATCACGGCAGTCTACTCCGGTGACGGCAGTCTGTTGGGGTCGACCTCTCCGGTATTGACACAGTTCGTGGACCTG
>DASYMY010000512.1:0-1929 GCA_036008825.1 Glaciihabitans sp. | reverse complement strand
TTTCCCAGTTCAACGGGACGTTGGGGATGAACAATTCGGGAAGGCTTCGCGGCAGCTCACCCTGGTCGCCAACGGTAGGGACGTTGATGGCAATGGTGACGGTGGCTGCGGTGATAAGAACAATCGCGACGAGCGGCGCCGGCACCACCTTGGTCAGGCGGGGCATCACCACCATGATGAGAATTCCGACGGCTACAAGCGGGTAAACCAACCAGGGAACGCCAATGAGGTTCGGAATCTGCGCCGAGAAAATCAAAATGGCCAGCGAGTTTACAAAGCCAACCATGACGCTACGAGGGATAAAACGCATCAGTTTCGCAACACCCAAGACACCGAGCACAACTTGGATTAGTCCGCCCAGGATGACAGTGGCAATGAAGTAGTCCATTCCGTAGTCGCGAGCGACGGGGGCGATGACCAACGCGATTGCACCAGTGGCGGCAGTGATCATTGCGGGACGCCCACCAAGGAACGCGATCGAGACCGCCATCACAAACGAGGAGAACAGACCAACACGGGGGTCGACGCCGGCGATGATCGAGAACGAGATCGCCTCGGGAATCAATGCGAGCGCAACAACAAGACCAGCGAGAATTTCTCTGGTGAGGATTCTGGGGGTGCGCAACGCCGTCATCACGGTGGGCTCAGCCCGATACGGGTCGGTGACACGGGTTTTCTCGGCGATTGCCATGGGGTCTCCAAATACGAGGCCCCTCAGGGACCGAGCTATGCGTGCGGGCGAAGTAGTCGCCTCGCTGCGCACTCCACCGCGAACGCAGTGGACAATAGGGTGAGAAGCCAGCATCAATGTTCGGCAGGCAACCTGCGCAACTCTACCCGTACGTAAGGGGTAAGTTCCAGTGTTCAACGAAAGGCGCCCGGAGTGACCACTCAGAAGACCACGGCCACCATGCACATCGGCGAGCTTGCTGACAAGACTGGGCTGTCACTGCGCACCATTCGCCACTACGACGAAATCGGACTTCTCAAACCGGCCGGCCGCACCGAAGGTGGCTTTCGCCTGTACACCGCGGACGACTACTCGCGGTTGATGTTGATTAGGCGCATGAAGCCGCTCGGGTTTCCGCTCGAAGAGATGACAGCGCTGCTGCAGGTCATCGATACTTTGCAGGCGTCCGACCCCACGGCGGATACCTCTGCCACTCGTGCCCAGCTCAATGAATTCGTGGAGAAAGCTATTGAGCGTCGCGCAACACTGCAGACGCAACTCGATATGGCTGACGAGTTTTTGGAACTGCTGCGCGCCCAGTAAAGCGTGAGGGGCACCGCGGCCTCACACGGTACCCCTCGCAGTCTCGACGAACGATCATGGACATCGTCCACCGAGGCTGGTTTGTGTCGAAAGACGCTCCTATCGCGCGCCTTCCGAAGGCGCTTAGTGGCCGCCGCCCAGATTGCCGCCCAGTCGCTCGTGAATCGAACTGCTGGCGGTATTCATACCCACAATGATCACTCGCTTGCCGAGATGCTCGTATTTATTGGTGATGGCGTCGAGTGAGGCGACCGTCGACGCATCCCA
This sequence comes from Glaciihabitans sp., assembly GCA_036008825.1. Taxonomy (GTDB): domain Bacteria; phylum Actinomycetota; class Actinomycetes; order Actinomycetales; family Microbacteriaceae; genus Glaciihabitans. Next base: position 389 of record DASYMY010000512.1, on the reverse strand, counting down.
GACGTGGGAGGCACTGAGGTCGATGATTACCCGATCGGGATCTGCGCTGTACTCGAACTGGGTGGTCAGATCGTTGCTCGACGCGAAGAAGAGTGCTCCATTGACCGTGTACATCGCGGTCGGCACAGCTTCGTCCTCGGGAATCGTGCGCTCCACCGTCACCAGGTGAGCGACGCGCCTCGCGAACGCCACCATGGCGATAATCACGCCAATGACCACACCAATGGCGAGGTTGTGGGTGATCACAATAACGATGACTGTCGCGATCATCACGGTCGTCTCGCTTTTTGGCATGCGCTTCAAAGTGCTGAGGCGGATGCTATGCCAATCAAATGTCAGCACCGCGACGATTATCATGACCGCAACAAGGGCGGCCATGGGAACAATAA
>DASYMY010000511.1:0-2051 GCA_036008825.1 Glaciihabitans sp. | reverse complement strand
TCGACGGGGCCGTCGAAGAAGCCCTGAATCTGTGCGGCGTGCAGGTCGACGCTCATAATGCGGTCGGCTCCGGCGGCCTTGTACAGATCGGCGACCAGGCGGGCGCTGATGGGCTCGCGGCCGCGGCCTTTTTTGTCCTGTCGGGCGTAGGGGTAAAACGGGGCAACAACCGTGATGCGTTTGACCGAGGCGCGTTTGAGCGCATCAACCATGATCAGCTGCTCCATCAACCACTCGTTGATGGGGTTGGTGTGGGACTGGATCACGAAGGCGTCGCCCCCGCGCACACTTTCGTCGTAGCGGGCATAGATCTCACCGTTGGCGAAGGTGCGCGCGTCGGTGGGAACGAGGTCAGCGCCAAGCTCTGCCGCGATATCGATTGCCAACTGCGGGTGCGCCCGACCGGAGACGATGACCAGCCTTTTTTCTCCGGTGACTTTGATCTCGGACACGTTTCCCGCTCTCCGTCGGCGTACCGACTGCTGCCTTAGGCAAGCTTTTAACTTCTGAACAAATAACGCTTCAGGAAAGCTTGCGCTGTCGAGAAACTCCGACGGGTTTAGTCGGTAACTTCTGCTCCGGCGGCAGCTGCGGCCTGAGCTGCAGCAGTACCGGCGCGGTTAGCTTCGACCCAGCCCGTCATATTGCGTTGTGGAGCCACGTTGATAGCGAGGGATCCTGCCGGTACGTCCTTGCGGACGACCGTCCCTGCTCCTGTGTAAGCTCCGTCCCCAATTGTAACCGGGGCGACGAACACGTTGTGCGATCCGGTGCGCACGTGCGAGCCCACCTGCGTTTTGGCTTTGTTGACACCGTCGTAGTTGGCGGTGATGGTTCCGGCGCCCACGTTGGACTCTTCGCCAACGGTGGTGTCGCCGATGTAGCTCAGGTGAGGCACCTTGCTGCCGCGGCCAATGCGCGAGTTTTTGGTCTCAACAAATGTGCCAATTTTGCCGTCTTCGCCAAGGTAGGTGCCGGGGCGAAGGTAGGCGAACGGGCCAACGGTTGCGCGTTCACCAATGACCGCGAGGGTGGCGTCGGTGCGGCGAACCGTTGCACCTTCACCGATCTCGCACGAGTCGAGGCTGGTGTCTGGGCCGATGATCGCCCCACGCTCAATGACGGTGGGCCCAGAAATCTGGGTTCCGGGCAGCAGTTCGACATCTTCCGCGATGGCGGCCTGCAGGTCGATCCAGGTGCTCGCCGGGTCAACAATGGTGACCCCGGCGCGCTGCCAGCCGCGCACAATCAGTTGGTTGAGACGATTCGCGGCATCCGCCAATTGCACACGGTCGTTAATTCCGCTGACAATCCAGCTGTCGCTGACGGGTTTAGCGGCAACATCGGATCCGGCAGCGCGCATCAGAGCAATCACATCAGTGAGGTACTTCTCCCCCGAGGCGTTCTCGGTGCCAACGTTGGTTAGCTGGAGGCGAAGCTCCGCGAACCGAAACACGTAGGTGCCCGAGTTGGTTTCGGTGACAGCAAGCTCCTCAGCCGAGGCATCCTTCTGCTCAACAATTCGATCGAATGCTCCCTCGGGGGTGCGCACAATGCGTCCGTAGCCGGTGGGGTCGTCAAGATGGGCAGACAGCACTGTGGCCGCCGCTGTGCCGGCGCGGTGGGCTGCGATGAGACCGCTGAGGGTGGCTGCGTTCAGCAGCGGCACGTCGCCGCTGATGACCACAACCTCGCCCTGGTAGTCGGCGGGCAGCGCGGTGAGAGCGATTTCGGCGGCACGGCCGGTTCCGGGAACCTCGTCTTGGTCGACAATGGTCGTCTCGGGGAGGATTTCGGTGATGGCAGCGGCAACCGCGTCACGTTCGTGTCGCACAACAGCGATGATGTGTGCTGGATCCAGCTCCTGAGCGGTTGCCAGGACGTGTCCGATGAGGGGAATTCCGGCCAAGTGGTGCAAAACCTTCGGCTTTGACGACTTCATTCTGGTGCCCTGACCTGCGGCAAGAATGATTACGGCGAGATTGTTGTCGGTCATGGATCTCCCTTGTCTCCTGCTCCGCCTCCAGGACTCGAACCTAGACCTAACAGCT
>DASYMY010000510.1:0-3788 GCA_036008825.1 Glaciihabitans sp. | reverse complement strand
GAGGGTGCGGGCCAGGAGGTCATCGACGCCGCCGGAGGGATCCACCAATTGCAGCTGCGGCAGGCGTAAAGCCATGGAGTTGACGGTGAAGTCACGCCGCACCAGGTCGCCTTCGAGGGTGTCTCCAAATTGCACAACTGGTTTGCGGGTTTCGCCGTCGTAAACGTCTGCGCGGTACGTGGTGATCTCAACTTTTTCACCCAGAACGCGGGCACCAATAGTGCCGAAGTCGCGTCCAACGTCCCACAGCGCAGACGAAATGGGTTTCACGATGGCGATGATCTCATCGGGGGAGGCGCTCGTAGTGAAATCGAGGTCGCTGACGGTTCGTCCGAGGAACGCGTCGCGAACCGGACCCCCCACCAAGGCCAGTTCGTGTCCTGCATCGACGAACGCCGACGCCAGTCGAGCAATCGGAGCGGAGGCAGCGAGATCACCGAGTCGCTTGAGGGCTGAAGCGACGCTATCCATAGTGCTCAAGCTTGCCACAGCACCCGGGCGTCACTCACGGGCTGTTCAGAGCCGAGACAATAGACTCATTGAATGCGGCGACACGATTCCAAAGGGTCGGCCCATGAACTTTAAGCCGGTCAGAGCCGCTATTGCGCTCATGCTGGGGCTCACTGGGATTGGTGCCACCACCCCAATAACCCCACAGTCAACGGCGGATGCCCCTTCCGGCGAGATCACCATGACGGTCTCACCGAACGCTCTTGGTATGCCATCGGCCATCGAACCGCTGCATTTGACGGTGACAATCACTAACCAGACAGACGCGGAGCTGGATGCCGGAACCGTTGAGGCCGCCGTCAACACCACCCGGTTTAGCGCCAACGACGACCTCGCGGGCTGGTTGAGCGACGCCGAGGATTCGGTAGCGGCGTCCACCGAGGTTGCCAGTGTTGACTCCTCCGCCATTGCGGCAGGGGAGACGCGCATTGTTGATGTGCAGGTTCCTACCGCCGATCTGGGCTTCACCGAAGAAGGCGTCTACGCCCTCGGAGTCAATTTCGACACCGGTGACGACGTGCTCGCCCACGCCCGCACCGCTATTACCTGGAAGACCACCGCCACCTCGCCGCTTGAGATTGCGATCGCGGCTCCTCTCACACTCCCACTGGGAACTCCCGGGCTAATTGACGCTGCAACCCTGGAGGAATACACAGCAGAGGGTGGTCTCCTCACCGAACAGCTCGACGCCATGGCTGGCAGTGCTGTCACGATCGGCATCGACCCGCGCATCCTGGCATCCATCCGCATTTTGGGAACTTCAGCCCCCGAATCCGCTGTGCGCTGGCTCGAACGACTGCGCACCGTGCCCAACGCGACGTTTCCCTTGGCTTACGCCGACGCAGACGTCACCCTCCCGATAACTGTGGGCGGTGGAGCACCGCTGACCCCAACATCGTTCGACTACGCCATTGATCCATCATTGTTTGCGAACGAAGACGATACGGCGGATGCACCGGATCCGACGGCACCTGACTCCCCTCCACTGCCCGAGCTGCCGACATCCGCCGAACTAACGGTCTGGGATTACACATTTCCGCGGCTAGCCTGGCCCGCCGACAACTCCGTCACCTCCGAGACCCTCGGGGCGCTCACCGTTGCCGGCTACTCGCCAACAATTTTGTCGAGTAACAACATCACGCGTACACCCACCCCGACGAGCTCCGGCGTTGAGGCGGTCATCGGGGACAGTGCCACAATCGTCTCCGATCAGGCCATTTCAGATCTGCTGCGCACCGCAACCGAAGCGACGACGGTAGCGGAGTGGAATATCGCGATGGCCCAACTGTCGGCAACTGTCGCTCTCGCCAGCGAGTTGGCGTCCCCCACCGACCCAACCGTTTTCGCAACGTTGTCCCGCGCATGGACGTCCGACGAGTACCGCCTCGAACAGACGCTCACCGCCCTCAACTCACTGCCGTGGGCCTCCCCCAGTTCCTTAATCGCCGCGCTGCAATCACAGCAGGTCACGCCCGCCCTCGGCGAGGTTGTTGATGCCTCCGTTGATCAGGACACACTCGATACCGTCAACCGTTTGCTGACCTCTGAAGCGCAGGTTGGTCAATTTGCCAACATCGTGGCCGATCGTGACGCGTTGACCGCCGAACGCCGCAACGATCTCCTTCCTGTGTTGTCCACCGGGTGGCGTGAGAATCCCGATGGCTGGGCTGACGCTGCCAACGAGTTCGTTGACGAGTCCGACGCGATCCTCGAATCCGTGCAAATTGCGCCGAGCAGTACCATCCAACTGCCGTCTGATCGTGGCTCGCTGCCCATTGCCGTCAACAACAGCCTTACCCAGGCGGTCACGGTTTACGTATCGGTGCGTCCCCGTAGTCCTGCCCTGTCGGTCGACAGCGACTACACCTTTGTGGAGATGACTGTTGAGCCGGAATCGTCGCAGACGGTACGAATCCCGGTTCGCTCGTTAGCCAACGGTGAAGTGCAGTTGACCGTCACCATTTCCGATAAAGACGGCAACCCGATCGGTCAGTCGACCAATATCGAACTGAACGTCCACGCCGGATGGGAAACAGCGGGAACCATTGCTTTTGCGGTGCTCGTAGTGCTGATTTTTGGCCTGGGTATTTTCCGCACCATCCGTAAGCGGCGCCGTGTGCGCAGGAGTGCAGAATGACCTCAACCCCCGCAACGCCCGAACCGTCCGGCGTTGGCCGTGCCAGCGCGCTCCTTGCCAGCGGCACCCTCGTTTCACGGTTGCTCGGCTTTATCAGCGCTGCCGTGCTTGCCCAGACCCTCGGCACCCGTTCGGTGGGCGCCAACACGTTCGCCTTGGCGAACCAGCTGCCGAACAACATTTACGCCATTGTGGCGGGCGGCGTACTGAGCGCGGTCTTGGTGCCACAAATTGTCCGCGCCGGCCTCCACACCGACGGTGGGGCGAAGTTCATCAACCGCATTGTGACGTTGGGTGCTGTGGTGTTCATCGCCGCGGCAGCCATCGCCACCCTTGCTGCCCCGTTGCTGGTACGCCTGTACGCAACCGCGGCTACTGAGAGCAATCCGGAAGGGTTCTCGAACGCCGATATTGCCCTGGCAACAGCCTTCGCTTACTGGTGTCTCCCACAAATTCTGTTTTATGCGCTGTACAGCCTGCTCGGGGAGGTGCTGAACGCCCGCAAGTTGTTCGGTCCGTTCACCTGGGCTCCAGTGCTCAACAACATTGTCGCCATCATCGGGCTTATCGCCTTTACGTTCGCCTTTGGGTCGGTCAACTCTCTCGATGCGCCTGAGTGGTCTTCCTCCATGATTGCGGTGCTCGCCGGCTCTGCCACCCTGGGTGTGGCATCTCAAGCCTTTGTTCTGTTTTTCTTCTGGCGCAAAGCCGGCCTGACCTACCGACCAGAGTTCCGCTGGCGAGGCGTAGGGCTTGGACGAGTTGGCAAGGCCGCCGGGTGGACTTTCGGCATGATCCTGGTGGGTCAAATCGCCGGAGTCGTACAATCCCAGGTGGCCACGCTGGCCGGCTCCGACGAGGCATCCACCGCCGTTCTGCGCTACTCCTGGCTGATCTTTATGCTCCCGCATTCCATTGTCACTGTGTCAATTGTCACGGCGTATTTCACCCGGATGAGTGGGCACGCGCGGGACTCCGACATGGTGTCACTGCGCCGGGATATCTCGTCCAGCCTGCGCACCGTGGGGCTCATCATGGTGTTCGCCACGGTGTTGCTAATTGTCGTGGCCTACCCGTTTGCCGCCGTGTTCTCGGGGCCAAACTTCGATGAAACCCAGGCCATGGGCAACGTGCTGATGGC
>DASYMY010000509.1:0-1577 GCA_036008825.1 Glaciihabitans sp. | reverse complement strand
ACGTAGCCCTCGGGGCGCGGGTTCGCGGTCAGCAGGATGGTGTCGCCCTCATGGATGAGGAACGGATTGTCGAGGGTGACGCCGTTGTTGTCGGTGAGCTGCCAGATGTAGCGCGAGAAGCGGGTGCAGATTTCGACCGCGATATCGCCCGCGGCGACCGTGTAGCGGTAGGGCGTTCCTGCGGAGTCAACCTGCACGTAACCGGTGGCGTTCGGAATAACCCCATTGTCGACCGGCGGTTTGAGCACAATCTCTTCCTCGGGATCAGGCAGGAGCTCCGCCGGCGGTTCCACCGGCGGCGTTGTGGGCTCCACCGTTGGTTCAACGGTGGGTTCCGGCGTAGGGGTGAAAGTCGGAGTGGGGCTCGGTGTGGGCGTGGGCTCCGGCGATGGGGTCACTGTGACCGTCACGGTAGGAACGGCGACCGTTTCTCCCGAGAAGCATCCGGTGAGGGTGGAGGCCGCGATGACGGCAATTCCAAACCCGGTGAGGGCACGACGGGACGACTTTTTAGCAACAATCACAGTGTGATGCTAGTAGCAAAAACAGCAGAAGCTAAGTTTCCGTCACAAGCATAGGGTGAGCCTCGGCCGAACGTGTCGTCCGACCGAGGCTTTCCACGGGTGTTAGCCGAGCAGTTCGGATAGCTCCAGCCAGCGCGATTCGACCTGCGCGACAGTGGTCTCCAACGCGGAAAGCTCGTCGCCCAGCTTGGTCAGAGCCGCGTAGTCGCTCTGGTCGGCGGTGGCGAGGAGAAGGTGAATTTCCTCGATGCGTTTGGTTGACTTCTCAATCTTGCGGCCCGCGGCGGCGAGCTCTTTCTCCGCTGCACGCAACTCGGCGCCCTTGGGCCGGTTGCTGTTCTCCGGCTGCTTCGCTTTACCCGAGGCGGCGGCAGCGGCAGCAGTCGCCCCGCTGATCTGTCCAGCACGGAGTTTCAGGTACTCGTCAACCCCACCGGGCAGGTGGCGCAGGTTGCCGCCGAGGACGGCATACTGCTGATCGGTGACCCGTTCCAGCAGGTACCGGTCGTGCGAGACCACAAGCAAGGTGCCGGGGAACGAGTCGAGGAGGTCCTCGATTGCCGCAAGCATGTCCGTGTCGAGGTCGTTTGTTGGCTCATCGAGGATTAGAACGTTGGGCTCGTCCAGGATGATCAGCAGCAGCTGGAGGCGACGCTTTTGCCCACCGGAGAGTTCTCGCACCTTGTTGGAGAGAGCGTCGCTGCCGAAGCCAACCCGCTCCAGGAGTTGGCTGGGTGTCATCTCCTTGCCACCGGAAACATAGGTGCTCTTCTGGCGGCCAAGAACTTCGCTAACACGGTCTTCCCAGATGTCGGCCAGTTCGCCGAGCTGCTGGGTGAGGGTAGACACCTTGATGGTTTTTCCGCGCTTAACCCGACCAGTGGTGGGTAGCAGGGAACCGGTGACGAGGCTGAGCAGTGTGGACTTGCCAGCGCCGTTGACACCGAGGATGCCGGTGCGCTCACCGGGTGCAATCCGCCAGGTGACGTCTTTCAACACCTCTTTAGTGCCGCCGGTGATGCTGTCTTCGTAGGTGACCGAGATGTTCTCGAG
>DASYMY010000508.1:0-2053 GCA_036008825.1 Glaciihabitans sp. | reverse complement strand
GTGGGCGTTTAGCGATTGTGCCGGCGGGGGAAGAAGGGTCTGAACCGGTTCGGCGACGGGGAGCCCATGTTGCCGATGGTGGTGCTGCTCGGGACGGGTCACGGTGATGCGCTTTCGCCGCAGGGTTCCGCAGGCGAACGTGTCACGGGTTGCCGCGGTGGCACAGAGGCTTGCGGTGTTGCTGGCTGCGGGAGTGCCGCCGAACGCTGCCTGGGGGTATCTGCGCGAAGGGGAGCTGCCCACCCGGATTGCTTCGGCCATTGCGGGTGGGGTGGCTGTGCCGGACGCGATTGTGGTGGCGGTGAGCGACATCCCACCCATGGAAGCGGACGCCTGGCGTGGTCTTGCCATGGCCTGGGCTGTTGCGACAGAGGCGGGAGCGCCCCTTGCGCCGACGCTGCGGGAGTTTGCTGGGGCGTTGCGGTCAATCGCTGCCGCCCAGCGCGACATTCGGGTGGCGCTCGCCGAACCGACCGCAACCGCGCGTCTGGTGATGGTTCTGCCTCTGGTGGGTGTGCTGTTTGGTGCGGCCCTCGGGTTCAACACCCTGACCACTTTGACCACCACTGTTCCCGGGTGGATGTGTTTGGGGGTGGGCACCGCGCTACTGTTTGCCGCCTCCCGCTGGAATCGGAGCCTGGTGAACTCAGCGCAACCGACGGACATCACTCCGGGACTCCCGTTCGACCTAACCGCTATCGCTGTGTCCGGTGGTGGCGCCCTCGGTCACGCCCGCCAGTCCGTTGCTCGAGCGATGAAGCGGTATGGGCGGCAGGACGTGGGTGGAGCGGGTGGCGGTGCTGTGGTGAGCGGTGTTGACAGTGATGCCGGCATTGACGACGTGCTCGACCTGTCGGTACGAGCCGGAGTGCCTGCTGCCGAACTTCTGCGCAGCGAAGCCGAAGAACGCCGCCGAGTAGCCAGGGCTGAGGTGCAGGAGCGTGCCGCAGCCCTCTCCGTGCGACTGATGCTGCCACTCGGACTGTGCGTACTCCCCGCATTTATGGTCATTGGAGTGCTCCCGCTCGCGGTCACGGTATTCACCACAACCAACATTGGGTTCTAGTTCGACTTAGGTTGATCCCGGAAACGCGAGATGGATCAGCCCATGCTCCGAACACCGATACTCGGCCACCAGCGGCGAGACCACACTGTGAAACTCGACCGAGAGCAAACGCCCACACACCGGACACCGCAGCTCCCCGTGGCCGTCGCCACGCCAGGCATCCGCTCCATCGTCCGTGTTCGTCGGCCCCGTGTTCATCGACACAGTGTGGACCGTCGCCGCCAAGCCGGTGTCAGTTATGCACAGTGCACCCCGGTGATCGAGACTCCACAACCCAGACAACGAGCGGATGCCTCCTGCCCGACACCGCCCAGACTGGGTCTACTCGTGCCACCGGGATCCGCGTTCTTCGCGGCCAACGAAAGAGGGACGAGTTGAGAAGATATTTGCAACGGCTGCGCGCAGCTGATGGCGAACGAGGTGCGGCAACCGCCGAGTACGCGATCGCGACCATGGCGGCGGTGGGCTTCGCCGGACTCCTTGTGGTGATTATGCGCAGCGACGAAGTGCGGGGCATCCTCACCGAACTGGTGCGCAATGCCCTCAGCTACGCCGGCTGAGCAGCGCACACACGAGAAGCGCACAAGCAGTCAGCGCGGCAGTGTCACGGCCGAGTTTGTGGCCGTGATGCCCGCCGTACTGATGGTGCTGCTGATCTGTTTAGCCAGTTTGCAGATGGCAGCCCACCAGCTGCGCCTGCAGGACGCTACGAGTGATGCGGCCCGTGCTCTGGGGCGTGGCGAGTCTCTCGCGCAAGCGGGTGGGAGACTCGCGCTCGCCGTGCCGGGTGCAAGTCTCAGTGCGAACTACCCAGTGGATCTGGTGTGCGCGGTCGGCTCGATCCGTCCGAGTGGGCTCGGCGTTCTCATGGGAATCACCCTGAGAGCGAGAAGCTGCGCCATGGGGGATGGCTTGTGAGAGACATCCGCCGTCGAGTTTATGATTCTGGATCTGCGTCGTTATTGGCGGTGGCGCTGATGGCTATGG
>DASYMY010000507.1:0-11984 GCA_036008825.1 Glaciihabitans sp. | reverse complement strand
CCTTCCTCGGCTCTGACCAGGTGCCCACTTCGCTGCTGGTCCTTCTGTTGATTCGCTGGTTGGTGTTTCGGTTGGAGTTTGGCGCAGGGATGATCAAAATGCGCGGCGACCGCAGCTGGCGCGACCTCACCGCCCTGTACTACCACCACGAAACGCAGCCGATGCCGAACCCGGTAAGCCGATTCGCGCACCTGCTCCCGAAGTGGTTTCACCGTCTCGAAGTACTGGCCAACCACATAGTGCAGCTCGTGTTGCCATGGTTGTTGTTTGCCCCGCAACCGATCGCAACGGTGGCCGCGGCTGCGGTCATTCTCACCCAGGCGTGGTTGGTGATCACCGGCAACTTCGCCTGGCTCAACGTGATCACGATCGTCTTGGCGTTTTCGGCCGTCAGCGACAGCGCCCTTGGCCTCGACATCCCCACCGCCGCTACTACCCCGCTCTGGTTTATCGTGGTCACATTCGCCGTCACCGCGCTGATTCTGGTGCTCAGCTGGGCTCCGGCGCGCAACCTGTTCCAGAAACGCCAACTGATGAACGCGAGCTTCAATCGCTGGCATTTAGTGAACGCGTATGGGGCGTTTGGCACGGTCACCCAACAACGATACGAAGTGATTATCGAGGGAACGGCGGATGCCACGGTGTCCGAGAACACCGACTGGCGGGAGTATGAGTTTCCGGGCAAACCGGGAGATCCGGCGCGGATGCCCCCGCAGGTCGCCCCATACCATCACCGGTTGGGCTGGCTGCTCTGGTTTCTCGCGCTCGGCTCCGGCGGCCCCTGGTTTACCGTTCTGCTGGTCAGAATCCTGGAGGGCGACCCGGGTATTCGCAAGCTGATGCGGGTGGACCCGTTTGATGGTCAAGCGCCCCGCTTTGTGCGGGCCAGGTTGTTCTCCTACCGGTTCGCAACCCGGGCCGAAAAACGGGACACCGGTTTGCGGTGGATCCGCCAGCCGGTCGACACCCTGGTGCCACCGTCAGCGCTACGACGGCCAGCTGAACCTACCGGGCCGCAGTAAGTTCAGCGCTCGCGGTCAGATCGAGCACAATATCGGTCTCTGCCCGGTCGGCGGCATGATGGGTGACCAACACAGTCACCTGATCTTTCAAGGCCACCCGCAGATCGGTCATCATCCGGTGGGCGGCTTCCCCGTCTAGGTGCGCGGTGGGTTCGTCGAGGAGCACCACCTCGGCGCGGGTGAGCAGCGTGCGGGCGACGGCGACTCGCTGTCGTTGACCACCCGAGAGTTGCGCCCCCTCGGAACCCACCCGGGTGTCCAGCCCCAGCGGCAGGGTTGCGACAAAGAGCCCGAGCCCCACCCCGTCGAGCACATCAAGCATTTCGGCGTCAGTGGGGGCGTCGTCGCGAGAGCGGGCCAGCAGCAGGTTGGCACGCAGGGTCGAGTCGAAGAGGTGCCCTTCCTGCGGCGCCCAGGCAATGTGTTGGCGAAGCGCGCTGGGGTCCAGCGTTGTAGCACTGCGCCCGTTCAGCAGGTACTGGCCCGCGGTGGGGGTGAGGTAGCCGAGCAGTACCGTCAGCAGGGTGGACTTGCCGGAGCCAGACGGGCCAGACACCACCAACCATCGCCCGGCGGAAACCTGTGCGCTGAGCCCGGAGAACACGTCATTCTCCGAGTCCGGCCAACGGGCCGCCACTTCCTGTAGTTCCAACTCGGAGACCGTCTCCGGCTGACTGTCGCCCGCACGCTCGGGAGCGGCCGCGGGAGTGAAAGGGGCGAGCCGGCGCACATCCTGCGCGAGCGCTGGCCACTGCTGTACCGCGTCCACCGCACCGAGCAGCGGCTCCAAGAGCCCCAGCGGCAGAAGCACCAGCACGGCAACAAGTTCCGGGGCGAGGGTTCCGGCCGCCAGGGCAGGGGCGGTGACCATCAGCATTCCGGCGCTCGTGGCACAGCACGCCAGCACCACGAGGGAGCCGCCGAGACCCAGAGCCCAGGCACTGCGGCGAGCATCCCGGCCGGCGCGACGGTCAAGGGCTCGCAACTCTTCGCGCGCGGTGCCGTCCACATTGTTGGTGCGCAGGTCGTCCGCTGCAGCGATCAGTGCGGCGAAGCGACGGGCGACCTCAGAGCGGATCAGCAGCTGACCGCGACTGGCGTGACGGTCTCCCCACAGCGCAATGGCCGGGGCGACAATTAGGCTGACCAGCACTCCGGCCAGCAAGAGCGGCACCGCCGGCGGGTACATCACCCAGACGGCAATTGACGCGGCAAGCCCCGTCACCGCACCAACAATGGGGGGAAGCAGCACCCGGGGTGCGAGATCCCGCACGGAGTCCGCAGTGACGATCAGGTAGTCGAGGGCGGTTCCACCCCGCAGAAGTTTGCGGGACCTGGTGCCCAGTTCCGCCAGCGCCATCCAGATGCGTACCCGTAGTTGGGTGACGGATTCAAAAATCCCGTCGTGCGTAACCAGCCGCTCCGCATACCGCAGCACCGAGCGTCCGATCCCAAAAAACCGCACCCCCACAATGGCGACAAGCAGCAACATAATCGGCGGGTGGAAGCTTGCCCGCACAATGAGCCAACCCGACACCGCGGTCAGTGAGGCCGCGAACAGGGCTGCCAGCACTCCGAGGGCCACGGCGCCAACAAATCGTCCGCGCGCCGGTCGCATAATCGCCGCAATCAGCCGCAGAGCGCTGACCTGCACAGGGGCGGATGCCGGCGGCGCGGCATCCGCTTCGATTGTGGTGTTCGTTGTTGGAGTCGGCGCTTCGGCGAACACGGGTGAGGACGGTGTGGCCTTCGGCGAAAAGGCGTCGCCGGCCCACGGGGTGGAGGAGTCGAGGGTGATACGAGCGTCGGCCAAGTTGGTGACACCGGCTTCGTGGGAGGCCAGGATGACGGTGACCTTGCCGCGCAAGGAGGCGATGGCGTCCTCAATGATGTGACTGCTGGCCTCGTCAACGTGGGCCGTGGGTTCGTCGAGGAGCACAACCGTGGCGCCGGCGTCCACGCGAAGTAGGGCGCGGGCGACCGCGACGCGGCGCAGTTCGCCGGGGCTGAGCTGTGCGGGGTCGGCGTCGGCGGTGCCGGTGAGCCGAAGCTGGCGCAGCAACTCGTTGATGCGACCGTCGATCTCCCACAGCTCGGCGGTGCCCGCGTAGAGGCGCAGCTCGTCGCGAACGGTGTCGCCAACCGTGTGCGGATGCTGCGGAACCCAGGCCAGGCGATGTGCATCAATACCGGCGACCGTGCCGTGCACCTGGGCGCCGTCGGAGCCGTTGCGCAGCCTGCCCGCGAGCACGGCCAACACGGTCGACTTTCCGGCACCGCTGGCTCCGGCAATGGCGGTGATTCCCAGATGCTGGGCGGTGAAGCTGAGGTTGTCGACCGCTGCGGTGCGGCGGTCAGGGTAGCTGACGGTGAGATTCTCAACGGTGACGTCGCTGCGCGAGGCGGTAGCGGCAGAGGCGACCAGCGGCTGCGGGGACGGTGCATCAACCACGTTTTTTGCGCGGCGCAGCGAGAGCACTCCGTCTTGGGCCGCGTGGAAGGCGGAGCCGAGATCTCTAAACGGTGAGTAGCACTCGGGCGCGAGGATCAGCGCGAGCAGTCCGATCTCAAGCGGCAGGGTGTCGTTGATCAGCCGCACCCCAATAAACACGGCGACCAGAGCGACCGAGATGGTGGCGATCAACTCAAGCACCAGGGAGGACAAAAAGGCGGTGCGCAGGGTTTCCATGGTGCGCAACCGGTAGCTGTCGGAGATTTTGCGCAGCGCTTCGGTTTGCTCGGTGACCCGGCCGAGCCCGACCAGTACAGGAAGGCCACGGGCCAGCTCAACCAGGTTGTCCGACAAGCGCGCCAGCGCGGCGGAGGCGGCAGACACCTTCTCCTGGGTATGGCCGCCAACCAGGATCATAAACACGGGGATCAGCGGGATGGTGAGCACCAGAATGAGGGCGCTCACCCAATCAGCGGACAGAATGCGGATGCCCACCAGCAGCGGGATCACGGCGGCGCCCATCATGGCGGGCAGCACCGTTGAGTAGTACTTGTCGAGCTCATCGAGGCCCTGGGTGGCTAGGGCGGTCATTGAGCCGACGGATCCGCCGCCGTCCTCCACGAGTTTGTCGGCCAGCTCGCCGCGGGTTTTCTCTTTGACGCCTAACGCTTCGCGGGCGGCAAACGCCCCGATCGACCAGTGGGCGATGGCGCGCACCGCCGCGCCGACAATGGCTACGAGGATGGCGCCGCGCCAGGCGGCATCCGCGTTAATCACACTGACGATGCCACGCGCGAGGGAGTCGGCGACAAGCACAAGGCCCAACGCTTTGAAGGCGCTGAGCACTCCAAGGATGTAGAGGGTGCGCTTTCCGCCGGGGCCAAGGCCCGCTTGGGCGAATCCGCGGGGGCCGTGGGGTTTGGTGGTGGTGGTGGTTTGGCTCACTGGTCGGATTTGATCCGCAGTACGGCCGGCAGAATGTCGTGGGCAACGGGGATGTGTTTGTCGTCAACGCGGGCGCGGAAGACCCAGTAGCTCCACGCCTGGTAGGCGATGATCAGCGGCAGCGCGAAAACGGCAACCCAGCTCATCACACCCAGCGTGTAGTCACCGCTGGAGGCGTTGCTGACGGTGAGGTTGAACGCCGGGTCGATGGTGGACGGCAGCACTACTGGAAACACGTTGGCGAAGATGGATGCTGCACCGGCGACGAGGAACACCGATAGGCCCACAAAAGCGCGGCCTTCGCGGCCGGCTCGACCGTTCACCCAGGCCCAGATGACGGCGGCAACGGCGAGGGCCACCAGCAGCAGGGTGTAGAGCTTGCCGCTGGTGAACTGAATCACCAGCACCCAGGCGACGATGGGCAGCAGCCCCACCGGCAGCCAGGTGACAAAGAATTTGCGGGAGGTGTGACGCACCTGCCCGTCGGCTTTGAGCGCCAAGAAGGCGGCCGCGTGGATGAGGCAGTAGCCCACAACGGCCAATCCACCGAGTACCGCGTATGGGGTGAACCAGGCGAACGCGCCGCCCACCCGGTCGCCGTTTTCGTTAAGCGGAAGCCCGGTGGTGGTCAGCCCCAGCATGGCGCCAACACCGAACGCGGAGACGAAGGAGCCGAGGCCAATCGCGAGATCCCAACCGCGCGTCCACCGCTCGGTGTTGCCCTTGCCCCGCCATTCGATGGCGACGGCCCGAAAAATGAGGCCAAGCAGCACAAAGAGCAGCGGAATGTAGAGGGCGGAGAACAGCGAGGCGTACCAGTACGGAAACGCGGCAAAGGTTGCCGCCCCCGCGGTAATCAGCCACACCTCGTTGCCGTCCCACACGGGTCCGATGGTGTTGAGCATCACCCGGCGCTGAATATTGCTGCGCCCGGTGAGCAGCATGTGCATTCCCACACCCAAGTCGAACCCCTCCAGCAGGAGGTATCCGATCCACAGTACGGCGATCGCGACGAACCAAATGGTAGGCAGAACGTCCATGGTGTCCTCTGGTCCTAGTAGGCGAACGACAGCACGTCGTCGTTGGGCTTTTTGCCCGACTTATTGCTGTCTTCGTTGTCGTGGTGATCGGTGAACGCTTCAGGCATGGCGGATGCCACACCGCCTCGGGTGTACTTCACCAGCAGCTTCACCTCGACCACCAGCAGGGCGCCGTAGACGAGGGTGAGGGTGATAAGGGAGAACAGCAGCTCCCCCGCGCTCACACCGGGTGAAACGGCAGCTTGGGTGAACATAAAGACCCCGTCAACACCACTGGGGTTGGGGTTTGGCACTACCGCGAACGGTTGCCTGCCCATCTCGGTGAAGACCCAGCCGGCAGAGTTCGCGACAAAAGGCGCGAGGATTCCCAGCACCGCCAGGCGCATGATGTTTTTGGATTGCGGCACCGTTCCCTTGCGGGTCAGCCACAGGGCAACAACGGCCGCGAAGCCGGCGAGCATGCCAAAGCCGATCATAATTCTAAAGCCCCAGTAGGTGACCTCCATCAGGGGCACGTACTGAATTTCGGCTCCCGCACGGTCACCGTAGATGGGGTCGTCGGGAATGTTGGTGCCATACAGTTCCTGGTATTCGGGAACCAGGTCGGCAACACCCTTCACCTCGGTGTCGAAGTCGCCGTGGGCGAGAAAGGACAGCAGTCCGGGAATCTCGATGATGCCCACCACGTCGTTACAGTCGCGGGAGCCCAGGTCACCGATGGACAGCACCGAGAAGCTTGTGCCGGTCTGGCAGGCCGCCTCGGCTGCCGCCATTTTCATGGGCTGCTGGTCGAAAATGAGCTTGCCCTGCAGGTCACCGGTGATCGCGACCCCGCCGAAGCCGATGATGGCCACAACCGCACCGAGCCGCAGCGAGGTGATCCACACGTTGTGGTCGGCCTTGTCGCGACCGGGGATGGAGGGGGCTTCGCCCACAATGACTTTGCCGGTGGCGTCGACAGTGTCAATTCCGTCTTTACGCCGCTGCCACAGGTGGTACCAGCTGATGCCGATGAGAAAGCCACCGCCGACGGCGACGGCCCCAAAGATGGAGTGAGTGAACGCCGCAATTGCGGTGTTGTTGGTGAGCACGGCCCAGATGTCGGTCATCACGGGACGGCCGTCGATCATCTCCACACCAACGGGGTGCTGCATCCAGGAGTTGGCAACCAAAATGAAATAAGCGGATACCACTGACCCGCCGACAGCAATCCACAGGGTGGCCAGGTGAACTTTTTTGTTGAGCCGGCCCCAGCCGAAGATCCACAGGCCTAAGAAGGTGGACTCAAAGAAGAAGGCGAGCAGGCCTTCCATTGCCAGTGGGGCGCCGAACACATCGCCAACAAAGCGGGAATACTCACTCCACGCCATACCGAACTGAAACTCTTGCACGAGCCCAGTGGCCACGCCGAGAATGAAGTTGATGAGGTAGAGCTTGCCCCAGAACTTGGTCATTCGCAGGTACTGCTCTTTACCGGTGCGCACCCACATGGTTTGCATAATCGCGACAACCGGGCCAAGCCCCAGGGTGAGCGGAACCATCCAGAAGTGGTACACCGTGGTGATACCGAATTGCCAACGCGCGATCTCTACCGGATCCACATGTCCACCAATGCTTGTGAAAAGTTGCTTCTGGAACTGCTCAGTTGTGGGGTGAAATGTTTTTCTACACAGTCGTAGAACTCATTTCTACGCCAGTGTAGAACATATTTCTACGCGAAGTAGAACTCTCCCCCGTCCTGGGGTAATCTGAACAACGAGAATGCGGCGAAGGTCTGTAGCGCTCTCGACACGGGTGTGCTGCGAGCCGATCTCGAGCACATGGGCAGCACCGTGAGTACGGCTAAAGGGGCTTGAAATGTTAACGCTGGGTGAGCTGGAGCGGTCCGTTATGGACATCCTCTGGGAGTCGTCCGACTCGCTATCGGCGTATGAGCTGCAAGACCACCTGGCCGCCTCGAACGAGTCGCTGTCGCGCAAACTCGCGGCAACCACCATCCTCACCGTGCTTTCCCGGCTGGAGAAAAAGGGGTTTGTGGCGAGGGAACGGGCCTCCCGCCCTCACCGCTATCACGCGGCCGCTTCCCGCGAAGATCACATGGCCGAACTAATGCACCAGGTGTTGGGTGACGCCTCCGACCGCACCGCGGTTCTGGAACGCTTTATTGGTCGCGCCAGTGCTGGCGAAGCGGCAACCCTCCGCCACCTGCTTGACTCCGCCGAGCGCTAATACCCTTAATGGGTTGCACATACCCCTCGCGCCATGAATTTGTCGTCGCTGTGAGGCATCCGCTTCGGCAATTGTTGTTGCAATGCTGACCGCCTCGCTACTGCTGGCGGCCCTGGCGATTGCGCTGGCATGGCCGGTTCCTGTGGTGCTGGCGCGCGCGCAGTGGACCTCGACCGCGCCCGCGACCGCTCTGCTGCTGTGGCAGGCGATCGCGCTGGCGGGAGGGTTGTCGATGATCGGCTCCCTGCTGACGTTCGGGTTGATCCCCTTTGGAGACAACCTGGTCAGTGCGGCGCTGAACCTTGCCACTTCGGTGTTCGAGCGCAGTACGGTGCCAAGCGCCGACATCATCCACCTCGTTGCGCTGTGTGGGGCGCTGCTGCTGGGGGTGCATCTGGTGCTGAACCTTATCCTTACCGCCATCGTCACCCATCAGCAGCGCCGTCGGCATCGGCAGCTGGTGGAGCTGCTCAGCTCCCCGCTGCCGGACCAACCCAACACGCGCCTGATCGACCACAACGTTCCGGTGGCGTATTGCCTCCCCGGCACCCACCATTCGGTGACCGTGTTCTCTGCCGGCCTCGTGCGGCTGCTGAACCCGAACGAGTTGCGGGCCGTGATTGAGCACGAGAAGGCGCACCTAACGCAGCGTCACTATGTGGTGCTGATGGCCTTTGATGCGTGGCGCACGTCGCTTCCGTGGTTTCCCATCGCCACCCGTGCCCAGCGTCAAGTGGGAATGCTTGTAGAGATGTTGGCGGATGACCAAGCGCGTCGGCACGTCGAAGATCGCACCCTCGCGACCGCCATTGCCCTGGTCAGTGCAGGAGCTGCGCCGGAGTCCGCTGCGGCGGACTTGTCACCTCTTGCCGGACCTTCGGTGAGCGCCGCGCAGCTGAATGCACGGGTGCAGCGCCTGCTGGGTGGGCACGCTCCGCTGCCGCTGGCTGGCCGAGTGGGTGTTGTGGCAGGCGCCATCGCACTGGTCGCGGTGCCCACCGTTCTGCTGCTCTCCCCCGCTCTCGCCACGGTTGCAGCGCTCGGCTAGTCGAGTGTGAGCTCGCCAATGGCGTCTGCCGCGATCAGCACACCGATGGTGATCAGTACGAGCGAGATAATGACCTCGCTGTGGCGGGTGAACCAGGCAACAAACTGAGTGAGCGGCTCTGCCGCCCGGTCACCACCAACAATCAGGGCAAGTGCCGGCGCTGCCACGCCCAAGCTTGCAACAGCGGTGAAGATCACTATGGCCACAACCTGCTCGGCGATCAACTGTGTGGCCGAAGCGATGGTTGCAACTGCCGACACCACTATCACCAGGCTTTTAGGATTCACCGACCCGAGCACAAAAGCGGTGACAAAAGCGCCGCGATGCGTGATGGTGCGCAGGGAGGTCAGCCAGGCGGGCTCCGCTTCGGACCCGTTCCCCCGCAGGCGTCGAATGAGCTGGCGGGCGCCCAGACCGGCCAGCACCAGCCCGAGAGCGATGCGTAGCCAGATCACCCAGGTGGCGGTGTCCGTTGCGACGACGCTGACGTCGATGAGCAAGATGGTGAGAGTCGCGACGGCGAGAATTCCCGTAACCCATCCACCAATGAAACTGGCGAGCACCGAGCGGGTGTTCACCGTGGCGACCACGGAAGACATCGCCGCAACGGGAATGGAAGCCAGCAGAGCGCCCAAGCCGATGGGCAGCACAAGAAGGACGATTGACAGCATTAAGGGTGTGGGCCGAGCGCGCTACCTGCTTCGCCCGCAGAGTCACCCTTCAGCTCAATCAAAATGGAGTGAGTTGTGGTGGTGCCCGTATTCTCGCCCGCGTGGCGTTGGGCCGGGATCCACACCGCCTCCCCCGACGGCAACTCGGTGTGAAACACCCTGTCCCCCGCGGAGAGCGCCCGCGAAAACGAACTCAGTGTCACCATCACGGTGTTCGGATGGTCATGCGGGGTGGTTTTATCCCCAGGTTCATCGAGATACTCGAGAACGCGAACGTAGTCGTTCTCCCACAGAGTGCGGTAATGGTTGGGGTTCGTTGCTACCGGGTCATCGGTCACCATGAAGGGGACTGTACGCCGAAGCGAAACTGGGCGACAGGGCTGGACAGCGCCAAACAAAAAACTCCGCCAAACAAAAAACTCCGAACCGGTGACGGTTCGGAGTTTTTAGTGTGTTGTACAACACGGCTGTGGTGGACCCTAGGAGATTCGAACTCCTGACCTCCTCGATGCGAACGAGGCGCGCTACCAACTGCGCCAAGGGCCCGTTTGCTGCGTGGCTACGTTATCAGTTTCTGAGGCCGGTCGTTAATCGGCCGCACCCCAACAGCTCGCCAGTGAAACGCGGGTTAGCTGGCCTGACGGCGGCGACGCATGGCGGCGTTGATGTCGGGCCGTGTGGCATCGGCTGGTTCCATAATTCCCATACCGGCGAAACGGCTGGGAACGGCTGGTGCCTGGGGCTGCGTGGCAACAATCGGAATGACCTCGGCGGCAGCCTGCGCCTGGCGGAGGTTAGACGCGGCAGCCTCGGCAGCAACACGAAGTTCTTCGTTTGCCTGGGCTGCAGCAGCGGCACGCAGACGCTTCTGCTCTTCGGCGAGGAGAACACCCGGCTGCTGGAAGACGGGGGTGACACCGGCACGGGCGAGCACCTCGTCACGGGAGAGGTACAGCGGCTTGGGCAGCGGCACGGGAGTCCACTCGGCTGGCTCTTCGGCGACGGGCGCAACCGCAAAGTCCGGGATAGGCGTGCTGGTGCGGGTGCGCTGAACCCGCTGAACAGAGACGGCTGGGGCTTCGCGGCGGCGGGCGACAGCGGCCAAACGCACGAGTGCAGCTACTCCCGTGACAATCGCGATGAGGGCAAAGCCGAGCACGGGGCCGGCTGAGGCGGTGAAGCCGGAGACGAAGAGGGCGATGACCTGCACGATGATAACGATCAGAGCGGTGAAGCTGAGCAGGGTGGCGGCAGCGCGGGTGCGGCGCAGTCGACGGGCCGCCTGCTGGGCGGGGGTGAGCAATCCGGCGGGCAGGTCAGCAATTGCTTCGGCGGCGGCGATCGCGTCAGCCCCAGCGGCTCCTGCGGCCAGAGCTGCAGCGGCCGCGTTGGTGTCAGCAGAAATCCGGGCCGCGCGAGCATCCGCGCTGAGTGCGCTGCGGTTGGCGGCCTCGAGTCGCAGGGCATGAGTGTCGCGGGCCCTGGCGACGGCATCCGCTTGTTCCTGCTGTTGTCGTAGAGCTCTTTCGTGCGCCGCGATACTGCGTCCAGAGGTTTCTGCGCGCACAACGGTCGGCACCTCAGACGTTTCGGCGAGAACGCGCAGTGTCTGCTGCAGACGCACGGCATTGCGTTCGGTTGCGAGGTACTCGCGTCGCTTGAACCAGGTCGGCATAAGGTACACGAGCCAGAGTCCTGCTGCCGCCGCGAACATGAGTCCGCCTCCGAGGCCCGAAATTTCCATGAGCCTAACGGTACGAGCTAGGAGGCAAATCTATAAGCCGCCGCGCGGTCGACACGCGCGGAAACAATCTCACTTGCCACTTTTATTCCGATTCGAGCATAAATATGGCGCTCGGACGGAGAATTAGCTCCGGCCGGTGAGGGTGAGCGGTGTCATCGCCTTGATGCGGTCGGCGGAGGGAACTTCGGCATCGGCGGGGTTCGCCTTACCGTCGAGCCAGCGCCGAAGAACTCCCTGCGGCAGCTCGTCGACGGTGAGAGCGAAGCAGAAGTGGTCTCGCCAGTCGCCGTTGATGTGGATGTAGCGGCGGCGCAGCCCCTCGTATCGGAAGCCGAGCTTCTCAACGACACGCAAAGACGGCGCGTTCTCGGGGCGAATGCAGATTTCCATGCGGTGCAGCCCCAGACCATAAAAGCAGTGGTCGGTGGCGAGGGCAACCGCGGTGGGGGTGATGTTGTGGCCAGCGAAGCGTTCGCCGACCCAGTAGCCGATGGTCGCCGAGCTGAGGGAACCGTAGCTGATGCCCGACACGTTGAGCTGGCCAGCAAACTCGCCGTTGTAGTCAATCGCGTACGGCACACCGAAACCTGCACGGGCGTTGGCCTGGAGGGAGCGGATGCTTCCGCGAACGTCAAAGCTCAGCGGTCCGTGCGGGTTGGTGGCTTCCCACTGGCGCAACCATCCCCTGTTATCCACCAGTTCACGCTCGAGAGCGCGGGTGTCCTTCAGCCGAATGGGGCGAATAGTGACTGCCCCTTCGCTGAGGGTGGGGATGGTTGCGGCCATGGTTACTCCAGTGTGCTGGCGAAGTTCTTCAGCCAGGGGCGCAGGTC